>JAKAON010000006.1 GCA_021812185.1 Microcaldota archaeon | reverse complement strand
ACGGAAAGAGGAAGAGGGTTGCGGACACCAACAGGGAAGAGCTGCTAAAGGAACTATCTGCGGGGAACGTGATCGAAAGACAGCTTGCAAATGATGACATTGTTATATTCAACAGGCAGCCGTCGCTGCACAGGATGTCTATGATGGCGCACAACGTGAAGGTGCTTCCTGGGAAGACATTCAGGATGAACTTCTGCGTAACACAGCCATACAATGCAGACTTCGACGGAGACGAAATGAACATGCATATACCTCAGACGCTAGAGGCGCAGGCCGAGGCGAGGTATCTCATGGCAGTCCAAGAACAGATATTCTCACCAAGGGACAGCACAGCTATAATATCAGGGGACGAGGACGACATAACAGGCATGTTCCTGCTTTCAAATGACGATACAAGGCTCAATGAAGAGGAGGCGACTTACCTGCTAAGCCTAGTTGGCATATTCGAACTTCCAAAGCACAGCAAGCAGGGGATGTATGAAGGCAAAGACATATTCTCGATGCTTCTCCCGCAAGGCCTTAACATAGAGCAGAAGACAAAGTCCGGAACGTTCAAAATCGAGAATGGGAAACTCGTAGAAGGATTCATCAGCAAGGACGTTTATACAAGGGGCAGCAGGCTGCTGCTAAAGATAGCTACTGATTTTGGGATGGGCGAGCTCAAGAGGTTCATAGAACTCTCAGCAAGGATGGCAGATGCTTACGTGACGATGTCAGGATCCACAGTAGGCATAAAGGAGTATGCGATAAGCAAGAAAGTTGACGACGAGAAGGAGAAGTCTGTCAAGGAAATATTCGACAGGATAAATGCCCTAATAGAGCAGTACAAGGCAAGAAAACTCGAGCCGCTGCTTGGATACACACTTAGGCAGTCGCTTGAAAAGCTCACGCTTGCGGAACTATCCCAGGTCATAGACATAGAAGGAGAAATAATAATGAAGTACACTCCTAAAGACAACCATGCACTGCAGATGGTAAGCGCTGGATCAAGAGGGTCCGTATTCAACTTCGTGCAAATGTCGATGCTTCTCGGGCAGCAGGCTACGCAGAGCGGAGGAAGGATAAGGAGAGGATACGCAACAAACAGGGTGCTCCCTCACATGAAGCCAAACTCGCTAAACCCTACTGCAAGAGGTTTCGTAACGACTAACTTCTACATAGGACTAAGCCCAATAGACTTATACATGCACGCAATAGGATCAAGAGGATCTGTCGTGTACAAGGCGCTGCTCACTGCCCGTTCAGGTTACCTGCAAAGAAGGCTGATAAATGCGCTGCAGGACTATTACACCTCGGATGATCTGAGCGTGAGAGACGTTCACGGAAACATAATAGAGACAATATACGCAGGAGACGGGATAGACCCTACGAAGAAGGCATTCCTAAACGTAGTCGAAGAGAGCAAGTAATGTGATAATAATGACAAGCAAAAAAGAGCAACAGATAAAATCTTTCAATGTCACCTCGGGCGAGCCTGTAGGTGTCATAGCTGCTCAGTCAATAGGGGAGCCAGGAACGCAGATGATTCTCAGGTCATTCCACAGGGCAGGAGTCGCTTCAGTAACAGCAACTTCGGGTCTTCCGAGGATGATCGAGATAGTGGACCTGAAGAAGAAGCCTGCTACTCCGTTTACATTCATATATCTGGAGGACAACGTCAAGAAGAATTTCGAGAAGGCCATAGCTATAATGAAGAAGATAAATGAGGTAAAAGTGAAGGACATAACAAGTAGGTCGATAGAGAACTTCACAAACGGCACCATAAAACTCAGGCTCGATAGGCAATCTCTTGACTCCAACGAGATAACTGCAAAAAGCGTAGCATCCAAGATAGAGAAGCTAATGAAACTCGATACGGTGGTCCAGGACAACAAGATACTTGTAAAGACGCACACTAAGAACCTCAAGATGGTAAGGACAACAGCAGTGCAGCTGCTCAACATGACAATAAACGGGATACCTGGCGCAGGCAGGGCCATGATACAGCAAGATCCAAAGACAGAGGAGTTCTACATAATATCCGCAGATAGCAACCTAGATGGAATCATGGAAGTAGAAGGGGTAGACAAATCCAGGATATACACAAACGACATACTTAAAATGTACCAGGTATTTGGTGTAGAAGCCGGCAGGAACACAATAGTAAATGAACTTCACAAGACGCTCAGGGAGCAGGGGATTTCAGTTGATTTCAGGCACCTTGTGCTTCTTGCAGACGCAATGACTGCAACTGGGTCAATAAAGAATGTAGGCAGGCACGGAATATCCGGAGAGAAAGACTCGGTGTTTGCAAGGGCCGCATATGAAGAGACAGTAAAGCACTTGGTAAATGCCGCAGCATTCGGAGAAGTCGACACAATGCTTGGAGTTACAGAAAGCGTACTTGTAGGTAAGCAGATAATGCTTGGCACAGGAACAGTAAAACTCGCAGTCAAAAAGGAGGACCTTGCAAAGATAAAGCCAAAGGCGTCAAAATAAAGACGGTTTTTAGGAAATGTTTGCTAGCGCTTTAATTCAAGCCCTAAGCACCTTCTCAAAAGCAGATATTACCTTTCCTAATTCATCTTCCCCTCTTGCGTATTTAACATCTCTGAGCTCCGACTTTAATATTTCGCATCGCTCCCCAAGTTCTATGCATTCAGATGCCACGTATGCAGAGTCGTGCATGCTCTTATTCGGATCTGCGCTATTCAAAATTGCATCTTTCGCAAAAGCCGCACTCGCGCCATCTACGCAATCAAATGCCCTACCATAATCTTGGGCCATCATGAATCCGTATGCCGCGTCAAGCAAGAATTCCCCAGTAAGTGCACCAATGCTATATTGGTCCTTCTTTTCAAGCTTGGGATAGAGAACTGCAATGCCCTCACTAATAAGTCCGTACTTCCTGAACATCATCCTCCCAGATTCAACATCTCCCTGTTGCATTTTTCCCATAGCAGCCATTCTGATATCCTGTGCATTATTCATCATCTTTCCCACGCTATCCTTGTCTGCTTGGGCTTTCAAAATAACTTTTTCAACCGGTGAAATATTCTCTTGCATTGTTGTCATTGTATCAAATTCATTTGCCGTGCATCATGTATATTCATTTTCCTTAAAACGTATACCTAAGGCATATAAAATACAACTTTATAACAGTTTTTTTGCTATTTCGTTTAAAAAGGCGAAAAATACCGAGCTGTTATTAAAAACCTCTTTTCTGCGAGATCTCAAGGACGTCGCTCCAATTACTAGCAACTGTTATATTCCCATAAGCGGCTAATTTCCCAATCAATGCCTTATTCCAAGGTTGCGAAATCAGCACAACATCATTTCCGCCTAGTGCAAATTTCTCAGCAAGCTCTGCAGAATCATCTACGTGCAAGGCCGACTTTACGCTAAATTTCTCCTCCTTTGTTTTGCAGAAATGAAACGAATCATAAGCTATGCGGTTGTATTTGAGCCATGATCTGACCTCATCTGGTTTTCCAACGCATGCCGTGTTTATGCAAACTTCATAGGTGTTCCTAAGTTTGCCAACAATCTCCGATACATCATAGCTCAGAGGAGGTATATCTCTGTAATCCTTCCACGCCTCCCTGAATATATCAAGGCACGCTTCCTCATTTTCCAACCCCAGCAATTCCCAAAAGTCATAAACTACCAGGTCTTTTTTCTCTGCACGTATCCCATACTTCTCTCTTGCTATCTCTAGCCATTTGCTATGGGAATCGGCAAGTGTGCCATCCATGTCTATACTGAGTATTGGTTTAGGCAAAATATCACAAAATAAGCGCGTATCGTAGTATAATGACACTCACAATATAAATATTTTTACGCCATCTCAAGTCCGCAGCAAATTGCCGTACCTGCAGGCAATAACTAAATATACTGAAATGAAAGTACATAAAACAACGATTAACATGAGCAGCGATTTTAGGAGTGATTTCAGGCACGAAATATCTCTTCATTTAAGGCGCGAAGGGGCACTTATCCAAAATTCCAGTGCAAGGCCCAAAATCATGGTTTTGTTCGATATCGACGGCACACTGTCCACTTCTGGATCATTTTCTCCATGCCTATCCCGAGCAACATGCGAAGTATTGGGATCAAAAATCACCGAAGAGGACCAGGCGCGTAGGGTAAAATCAGGGATTGCATTTAGGAACTGGATTCAAGTGGTTGCAAAGCAAGAAGGACTTGCAATAATGGATATACAGAAAGCCACAGAAAAAATACTCTCACGCTCCGTGAAATATTTTTCAGAAAAGCTCAAGGAATCTCCAGTAAAGCCTCTTGAAGGGTCGATAGAGCTGCTCAAAGAACTAAGCACTGATGAAAGATTTGTAATCGGCGTGGTAACAAATAATATTGAAGATGTGGCAATGCTGAAACTCGAGAGTTCTGATCTGCTCCGCTTTTTCGAACGCGATGGCCTAATAAGATCGTCAGAGGACGCAAGCGAGAAAAATACACTCATATCTCAATTGATCAAAGAATCAGAAAACAGATTTTGCACAAAATTCGATAGGAAGAACATATTCTATGTAGGAGACCAGGTTTCCGATATATCCTCGGGCAAACTCGCCGGAATCAGGACTATCGGAGTATCGACAGGAAGGTCAACAATATGCGAACTTGTCGATGCGGGCGCAGATATTGTCCTACCAAAACTCCCGAATGCCGCGACAATAATTGATCTTGTCGAAAGAAATGCATCTGCAGAAAAATGCACAAAAGTCCGTACATAAGATACGCTGCCGACATTTGATGCTCCTGCAAATCGATTCGAATTCCGCCAAAAAGCGAGGCTTTAATAACTTTCTATCCTCTATCTTATAAAATTCAGACGTAATGTTTGTTTGATTTGTATTTGGTGAAGTAATGACACAAGAAAGACCTTTTGACTTGCTCAATAAATCTATCGGGGGACAAGTTATGATAAGACTAAAGAACGGGATAGAGATAAGAGGCGTGGTAAACTCATTTGATGTTCACATGAACATTGTTCTAGAGAACTCCGAGGAAATAGAGGACGGCAACCTAAAGGCAAAACTAGGAACTATACTTCTAAGGGGAGGAAACATAATTTTCGTTTCTCCTGTATGATTCCAAGCCAAAAGCAAGGATCTAATTCATGATTTTATGTCTAAGAAAGACGAACTCATAGTAGTAGACTTCGACGGTACCTTATTTTTCACCGAGAAATGTACACGGCTAGCGGCAAAAGAAATACTTAAGAAGAACCTAAGCCGAAAACAGATAAGGAATCTTCCAAGGCCCATAAAAGACAAAGTATACGACCTTGCTTTCACTAAATACAACCACCACAGCATACTAAATAAGAGACTCAGGACAATATTGTCAAAAAAAATCGGGTCCAAAATCATAATACTTACTGCAAGAAGCAAAATCTCCAATTCCCATATGAAAATATTGCTAAAGAAATACAATATTAAAGTAAGTGGTGTATTTTGCAGAAACAAGATAGAAATGAAACTTGATGACGAAGAATGGAAGAGGCGATTTTTGGGCAAGATAGTCCACAAATATAAAAGCGTAATCCTTTATGAGGACAAAATGGACAACATAGAACATATCCATTCAAATCTCGAGCACAACGACATAAAGTGCTATCTTGTATCCCCGAAGGGCATAAAGCGCGTAAAGTAATACCAATTTTAGACTTTTGTTTTTCTAATATACTCATTTGGGCTCTTGGCGCAACGGTAGCGCGCTTGCATGGCATGCAAGAGGTTGCGGGTTCGAAATGCTTTTGGAGCGATCTTGAAGCTTGAAAATCCCGCAGAGTCCACTTATATTAAATACCAAGGAAATAGTAAATAAACAAATTATCAGTCAGATATATAAAATGGGCAATAGCTCATTATCATGTAAATCTAAGCGTTGATGAGATGGATGGGGGAAATCTAGAATTTTTCATACCTACGCCCAAATTTTTGGAGACTATACGCGTAGGGCCTACGCTTTCAAAAGAATTGGATGGCGCAAGCGGAGTGCTGGGCCTGCACGATATGCGAATTATACAGCAACAGGAACACGGACGTATCAGTGCATACGCATTCCCATTGCACGAACTAGTCGATGTCATGCGCCAGGCAAGGGACACAGCAGGAAAACTTTGCTACATCGATGCAAAGATAAACTACGGAAAAGTTGATCTATCCGAAGCATATTCTATCCAAACATATGTAAAGCAAGACACTTTAGAAAATATCAAAGGGCTTGATTCCTTTCTTGGGACTTTCGGATTCGGCCTAGACTGCGGAGAAGCATGCATCGTGTCATACGAAGGCAAGGAGAAATTAGTTGCTATATATACGCCTCCAATACTTGCGTATTACTCAAGTGAAGGCTTCAAGTGCTCTCTTGACAATGTGAGAAAGATGATACTTGAAAATAGGAAAATAGTGCTGGACGGAGTCAAGGGCCCGCATACGATAGACCTTGTCGACAGGCTCAGCAAGGCAGAAGATATAATTAAAAATGAGGGGAAATACGTTCCCATAATCAAGGACGGAACGCATAGGGCGTATGCAAAATACTTGATAAAGTCTCCCCTCAACGCCATTGTAATATCATCCCAAGGGGAGACTGCCACAAACATACCTACATTGTTTAGCGATGTCATCGTTTCCGTAAAAAGACCCTCCGAATACAGCGAGCAGTATCTTGGATACAATGACAGCGGATTTGTCAAGCTGAAAAAAATAGGCATAGATTCGTAAAAAATCTCTTTTTATGCACTATTATGCAATGCAGAAAACGGCAAAGCGTAAGAAAGGGTTTAAATTAGGCACAGAAGCAATAATATGCGCCCAAACGTGGTATAAATGGAACCTATATTGCCAAATGTGCTGCAGAAAAAATTCATAAGTCTCTCAAAGAGCGCGCCTACCAAAGTGAGGACAGGCAAAAGTTTCAGCGTATTCAAGAGAACGGCATACATATCCCCTCTAAGGCTCAACATCAAGAACTACGAGCGGCACCTGCTTGCAGCATTCAATCCCGGGGCAACAATTGCGAATAACAAACTGCACATATTTCCAAGGCTGGTCTTCGGATACAACTGGTACACATCAAGCATAGGGCATTTCACAGTAAATATCGAGGAAGCTATATCCAAAGTAAAGGCAACTTCATTTTCTACCGAGATAATAAAATATCCTACCGAAACATGGGAACATGGGGCTGGAAGCATAGGGGGGTGCGAGGATGCAAGAATCGCAAACATCGGCGGGAAGAACGTGATGGCATATACTGCTGTAGCAAAAGGCAAAGACGGAATACTGCCTCTTCAGGCATATGCTACAATGGATTCGAAATTCCAGCCAAAGGTTTTAAACTACTTCAAGATAAATCACAATGGCGCAAATTACATAACAAGCTCATGGAAGGATTCGGCATTTCTCGACACCAACAGCGCAAATGTCTTAACGAGGCCCGCATTCAAGTACGGCTCTACTACTGCTGAAGTGTGCTGGTCTGCGAAGATGGATTTTGACACAGGCGAAATACCATCGGAATCGTTCGAGCCACTGCTCAGGGCCGAAGAGTTTGAGGAGAAAGTCGGATGGTCGACAAACGCTGTCAAGTTAGGCAATAAGGATTTCCTAGTCGGGTATCACGGAGTGGGAAGCGATTTCGTGTACAGGAATGGGATAGCCGTTGTGAACTCAGAGGGAAAGCTCCTTGGAGCAACCGATTATTTGCTCTCTCCTTCAAAATCGATAGAAGAGTACTACGGCGACGTACCGCATGTAATGTTTGGCTGCGGACTTGTAAGATACAAGGAATACTTAATTTGGGTCGGAGGGCTTAGCGACTACGCCATAGGCATATATGCTGCAAAATCCGAAGACATAATAGAAAAGATAAAGTGGATAAACTGATAATCCTCTTCGCATATATCCTAGATTAAAATATATCTATCATCTCCTCGATCAGCTTAAAACTCAACAAATATTAGAAATTTCAATAAAAAGTTGTTAGAAAACAAACATTTTTATATATAATCCAATATAATACTGTCATGCCAACTGAAGAAAAGATAGTGCTCAAGAACATTTCAAAGCCACAAAGCACAAAACCTGAGGATCTCCTTAAGATGTTCTGCCTTGCATTTAACTTTTCGGATGACACAAAGAGCATTGAATCAATGATGCTCCACGAAGTCACTTTCGCAAGTTTCGAAGGTGCTGGAGTAACCAGCAAGACGCTCAATGAGAAACTCACAGTCCCAAGGAGCACTATAATATACCATCTAAACCGCTTCATGAGCGCAGGATTCGTGGTGAGGAAAGGCAGGAAATATTATTTGAGGTCGTCTACGATGGCACAGACAATAGAGGAGATTCAATACGACATGGAGAGAGAATTTTCAAGACTGATAAAATATGCCGAGATGCTCGACAAGACTTTGGAAAGTGAAACTTATGACACAGGAAGATCAATTGGAAAAAAATCAGGAAGACAAAAAAGATAGCGAGAAAGTAGCCAAGCAAAGCGAAAGCAATAAAACAAAGCAACCCAAGGAAGCTATCCCTTCCCAAGAAGCGAAAGTGCCTAGCGAGCTTGATGAAACTAAGGACAGGCTCCTTAGGCTTGCTGCAGAATTCGATAATTATAAGAAGAGGGTCTCAAAGGAAAACGAAGAGCTCAAAAGCATAAGCAAGGCTGAACTAATAAAGAAGATAATTCCGGTGCTCGACGAATTCGAGCTTGCAATCGATGCCATGTCAGATTCGAAGAACGACGAGCACATGGTAAAGGGTATGGAGCTGATATACTCGAACCTTTCAAGCGCTCTCAAGAACGAGGGATTAAGCGTTATAGAAACCGAAGGCGTATACGACCCTTACAGGCATGAGATAATAATGACTAAAGAGAGCGAGAAAAAGCCAGGCACTATACTCGACGTCGTAAGGAAGGGCTATCAATTCAATGGCCTGCTTGTGCGGCCCGCATCGGTTATAGTGGCAAAAGAAGATACTAAAAAACAACAAACAAGTGAATAATATGAAAATAATCGGAATTGACCTAGGGACATCAAACTCAGCTGCTGCAGTATTGGAAGGCGGAAGGCCTGTGCTTGTACCAAGCAGCGAAGGTACATCACTTTACGGAAAGTCGTTCCCAAGCTATGTTGCCTTTACGAAGGACGGCCAAAGGCTAGTAGGGGAACCTGCAAGAAGGCAGGCAGTCGCAAATCCTGACGGAACGCTATCAGCGTTCAAGAGAAAGATGGGAACAGACTTCAAATACAAAGTATTTGGGAAGGACTACACCCCTCAGGAACTATCAGCAATATTGCTTCAGAAAATAAAGGCGGATGCCGAGGCATTTCTAGGGGAGCCAGTAAAGAAGGCAGTAATAACGGTACCTGCATACTTCAACGACAACCAAAGGCAGGCAACAAAGGACGCAGGAGAGATAGCTGGACTTGAAGTTGTTAGGCTTGTGAACGAACCTACTGCCGCAGCGCTTGCATATGGACTCGACAAGAACCAGCAGGATCAAAAGATACTGGTATACGATCTCGGAGGAGGAACCCTCGACGTTACGATAATGGAATTTGGAAAAGGCGTCTTCGAGGTAAAATCTACTTCGGGAGATACTCAACTTGGAGGTACAGACATGGATAATATGCTTGTATCATTCCTAAGCGGCGAAATAAGTAAAACACTGGGCATAGACGTTACAAAAGATACGCAGGCGATGCAGAGGCTCAGGGAAGCGGCAGAGAAGACAAAGATAGAGCTCTCAACGACTCTTAATTCAGAGATAAATCTTCCGTTCCTTGCAGTAGGCAAGGATGGCAAGCCTGTTAATTTTACATACGTGATGACACGGGCCAAACTTGAAGAGATAATGATACCTATTGTTGAAAAGACAACCAAGCCAGTAATACAGGCGCTAAAGGATGCAAAGCTAGAGCCAAAGGACATAGACAAGGTAATTCTTGTAGGAGGGCCTACTAGGATGCCTATAGTGCAAAGATATGTTGAGCAATTGCTGGGCAAGAAGATAGAAAGGGGAGTCGACCCTATGGAAGCAGTTGCATTCGGTGCAGCGATACAGGCAGGCGTTCTAACAGGAGAAGTTAAGGACATAGTACTGCTCGACGTGACTCCTCTCTCACTTGGAATAGAGACTCTTGGTGGAGTGATGACAAAACTAATAGACAGGAATACGACAATACCTATCAAAAAATCGCAGGTGTTCTCTACTGCGGAAGACATGCAGACAAGCGTAGACATCAGCATAATACAAGGGGAGAGGGCTATGGCAAAGGACAACATCCCTCTTGGCAAGTTCACGCTTACTGGAATACTGCCTGCACCTAGGGGCCTACCGCAAATAGAGGTAACTTTCGACATAGATGCAAACGGGATTCTTCACGTAACTGCAAAAGATGTCAAGACCGGAAAGGAACAGAGCATGCAGGTCGTAGCTCCTAACAAGATGAATAGAAATGACATTGACCAAAAGATAAAGGATGCCGAGAAGAATGCCGAGGAAGACAAGAAAATAAGGGAGAAAATCGAACTGAAGAACAATGCCGAATCGATGATCTACATGGCCGACAAACTCGTCAAGGAAAACGGAGAGAAACTCTCCAGTGCCCTCAAGGATGAAATATCAAAGGCGGAGAGCGATCTCAAAGAGGCAATAGCAAAGGATGATGGGGACGCCATCAATTTAAAGTTCCAGGACTTGAAGAATGCGATGGAGAAAGTAGGGTCAGAGGTATATGGGCAGGGGTCCGAGCCGCAGCAAGGCCCACCCGGCGGACCTGGAGCAGAAGGTCCAGAAAATATGAGGACCGAGAATCCTGAAGGGCAATGAGGGAATAGATTCAAATGACAGAAGATTTTTACAAGCTGCTTGGAGTTCAAAAGAATGCAACTCAAGATCAGATAAAACAAGCCTACAGGGAACTTGCCCTTAAGTACCATCCCGATCGCAATAAGGATAAGTCTGCCGAAGATACTTTCAAGAAGATAAATGAGGCGTATGCAGTACTTGGCGATCCTGAAAAGAGAAAGCAATACGACATGATGGGATCCGAAGCTTTCAACAGAAGGTATACAGAGGAGGACATATTCAGGGGATTCAACTTCCAGGACATATTCAAGGATATGGGTGTGAATGTAAACTTCGGATTCGGGGACGATGACATCTTCAACCCCTTTGGGTCAGCGCGCGGCAGGCAAGGAGACGTAGGGCAGAGCATACTATACAAGTTATCAATAACCCTTCAAGAGGCAGCGCAAGGGGTGGAGAAGGAAATATCGCTGAAACATTCAGTTGCATGTTCCAGGTGCAAAGGCACGGGAGGAGAGCCTGATTCTGAAAAAATAACATGTCCGACATGCGAAGGCTCAGGATACCAAAGAACAATAAGAAACACGATACTTGGAAGGATACAGACAATGGTCACATGCCCTAGGTGCGGAGGCAGAGGACAGCAATACAAGAGATCATGCAGGCAGTGCAACGGAAATGGCAGGGAGGTAAAAAACGATAGAATAAAAGTGAACATACCTCATGGCGTAATGGATAACATGAGACTAAAGTACGAAGGCATGGGTGACTACGGTATGGATTCTAACGGGGATCTTTACATAGAAATCGAAGTGAAAGAGGATAAGACTTTCACCAGGGACGGAGATGACATATACACTCAGATAAGCATACCTTTCTACAAGGCGATTTTAGGTGCAGAAGTTGACGTACCTACTTTATTTGGATCAAAGAAGATACGAATAGAACCAGGTACGCAGCCAAACACTAGGATCGCACTCAAGCGGGAGGGGATTCGGAGGATGAACAGCGACTATAAGGGAAATGAGATAGTAGAAATAAAAGTGCATATACCTGAGCATCTCTCAAAAGAGGAATCAGACCTTATCTTGCAATACAAGAAGATGAAGGATGGCGATGGCGAAGCGCCAAAAAGGAAATTCTTCTGATATGTCCTCATTTGTCTCGTAAAATCCATATTTTAGTAGACAAATTGGCACGTAAATTAATAAACCGATAGAATAGATAATCCATCATACTTACTGTGAGTGTGATAACAACGGGCAGAAAATTCGAGAATGAGTACGACGAATCAATGGTCAAGTGGTGGGGTACATGGTATTCAACTAGGCCTTGTTCCGAGAGGATAGAGTCAGCTAGCAGGTCGCTTAAGCGTAACATACTCGAAGCGCTTTCAAGAGACCCATTCTACGAAGTGCACACGATAGCCCAAAATAGGCTAAGCACGCTAAAAAATGCAGGCAAGGACAGCTAAAACACTCCGCATTTCACAAAATCAAGGACGCTAATATGAAAAATGCCCAAATCAAACCTATTGTTCAAATGCCCAAGTCGCAGTGCAAATACGAAGGCACCAAACAAGGCGATGGCGAAGCGATATTGCAACTAGAAACAGAGATATCACATGCCATATCTGGCATGTCGAGCATAGGAGTCCCTAAATATAAAATAGAAAAATACGCAAAAATGGCGTCATCCCCAAAAGTTGCAGAGATGCTCTGCCAATTCGACTATGATCAAAGCGCAAAATCAAAAATATGGGAAGGGGTTTCCAATATCTTAATGCATCTTGACAATGAGAATGTTAATAACCAAAAATTGGTAAACACCCTATGCGACACAATTAGCAGGATCAGCTCGGATCCGCAGGAGGCTATAGTTGCATTAGACCTAATTGACAAGAGTTGCAAATCATTTAGCTCATGCGAATCAATAAAGGAAAAGTCCATCTTGCACATGCTCGAAATAATAAATTTCAACGAGGACCACAAGGATGTATATCCCATCGGCATCGATATGCAAGAGCTAATCGAGCCGCAGCTCTTTAAATTAATAGACGGATACGACAAGAATCGATCTACAAAAGACGAATTTCTCAATTTGGTCCTATCCTATTTGGGCATTAAGCATCCATCTCTTTTGACGGAAAGGGAGAAGGAGAGGCTGCTACTGCCCCAGCAGACGAGAATAGAATACCCTTCAAAAAAACAGCTAAAAAGGCTCAGTATAGGCAAATATGTCCAAAACAATTCAAATGCAATAAACGAATTTCTGGAGGTGCGCTTGCACAATCTTGTGGCGAGCCAGACGAATAATACAAGAATACTTGGGTTCGTCCAATCAGTCTCAAAAAGTTTGGATGCATCAAAGAACAAGGAAGAACTAATAGGCATGTTCACGTTTGGAATAAATGGGTCGCGGGATCAAGAAAAACAAGTCAAATACAGGAAGCTTCTGCAGCAGCGCTTTGCCGGAATTGACTCAGGTAAGGCATTTGAAAAATGGAAAATAGTAAAAAACGTAATGCTCCAGCATCTTATCGAAGCATGCAAGAACCTAGATACAGATAAGCAATCATCGATAGACGAAGTGCTATACGTATTCAAGCAGGGCATAGAGAAACTTCCAAACGAAGACAGGAAAGAGCTGCAACAGCTATACGAAAAAATAACTGCGGCGCTTAGCGAGGAATCAGATAGGAAAATAATTGCATACACTCTGCAAAACAAGGACAATGTAATAAATGTAGAAGCTGGGCGTATACGTGCATGCACATTCATAGACAATCCTATAGGCAGTTATGCAATGTTCGATTATGCGCTTGACCCATCAATCATACTAATCAACTATTCTATATTAAAGGGCCAGCACATAAACCAAATCGACGTCGGTTCTATGACTGTTTATGGCATGGCCATATGCGCTCTTGGAAAATTCAGCTCTGAGCACAGGAAAGGATCCATGCTCTTCGTCGACTCTGTAGAAGGAGGCCTTGACTTCAAGGATTTTGCAGTTGGCATGGAGACGCGCATAACAGAATCGATTGTGAGGAAAGCCGCAGAGATTGGCGCAGAATATGTGGGCTTTTACACAAACGTGTTCCCAGACACATACTCAAAGCTCTTTGTCGACTCTATAGACCTCAAGGAGGAAACTGCAAATGTGATGTTAGAAACAAATCGCAAGCAATACCTAGACTCACTAAGGAGAGAACAGGTAAATGATGACGGCAGCATCAAGACTGGGGTAAAAATAATCAACGTAAATACTGGGATAAGGGAGGCTGTAAGGAAATAAAACAAACGATCTCATGCAAAATATCAATGTTCGAGAGCAGTTTTCAAATATTGTCCAAAATGAAATTAAAAACATGGATATATCTGAACCTGCGAAGAAACAATTTTCTGTAGAATATAAAGCCAGGATAGTCGAACTTGCATCGGCATATTGCTACAATCAAAAAATAGCACAAAAAGTCGCATCATCCATAGTGCATACGGCAAATGGCTACGGGCAATCTTCTAAGACAAGGGCAATGCTCAATATCTTTTCATCACGGTCCATAATCGATCTCGTCTTAGAATTTAGAGAAGATGAGCAAATCGCCCTGGGCATAATATCGGGCCTTGCGCAATCTGTAAACAATAGCATGCCCAGCAGCGTAAGGAACCTAAACAGCACCAATAAAATCAATGCTGTTCCAAATAGCATAGCAAATCCAATACTTGCAATAACAAGTTTCATCAACTCAAAAGAGTTAATCGACTCAATCAACGCATATAAGGAAACTCCTGAAGCCATTTCACTAATTGTCATGTTCGGTTCTGATGTCGCCCAATATGGGAACCAACAAAGCGTAGACGAATATGCTAGAAGGGTCAGGCACCGCAGCGTGCTTAAGGCAGTATCCGAGTTTTACGATCAAAGCGCAAAGGAGAACATTGCAAAAATGTTTGCGTATGCCCTGAGGCACCTAAAAGACGAAATCATAATAGAAGAAACATGCCTAACTGTCCAGAAATTGGCAGCGTCCCCAAAAATAGTAAACAAGATGTTGGAAGCCATCTACTACATATACGGAATATCCTCCAATGAAGAAGAAGTAAGGAATAAGGCAGCGAGATATCTTCTTGCAGTATGTGAAAATAACTGCACCACGCCTAAAAATGCAATTAAGCTTGGAATTGGAAATCTATTTGAAGAAAAGTTCGTGGTCCCTGCATATGAAAATATGGGAAATGAGAGTCTTAATCGCGAAGTTGTAGAAATGGCATTTCCTTATATAAAGGCCATAAACGACAAGACAAAGATAAACTCATTTTTCCAATCAAAGGAAAATGCGTATCGCCAGTTCGAAGAGCTGCTATGCTACTTGGGTATCGATGAGCCGCGGCTGTTGCGACACGAAGAGAAGAAGAGGCTCCTTTCGGTAAGATCGATCATCAATGAGGATGATGACACTCTGGGCAACGGGGCATACATCGCCAAAAACAGGCGTGAGATAAATGAGTTCCTGCACTTGAGAAAGATAGGTTTTCCAGAACATGGTCCAATTACCATCAACCTGAAAGGCGAATCCCGAAAATTAGACACTAAAATTACAGTAACAAGTAGGATAGTGGATGCCTTTCCAATAGGCGGCAAAAATAATAAAAAAATAAGCAAACAAGATGCCATAGGTATGCTTGTTTTCGGCTTAAACGGTTCTAAAAACAAGCAAAAACAAATAGAATTCAGGAATATGCTCAAGAAAAATTTCGGGGCCCAGAAGACCGATAAAGCAATAGCACAGTGGCTTGCCATAAAGAAGGAGATGCTCAAAGAATTGATCTCTGCATACAATAAATTTGATGCAGAAAACGAAGCATCGATACAGCGCATACTTTGGGTTTTTCAAAATGGCTCGTCAAAACTCTCTGAAGAGAAGGCTGAAGAGCTCAACTACATCCTAGAAGGCGTGGAGTTCATGCTAGGCTCGGATGAAAATACGCTTGGCAGGAGTGTAATAGCATACACAGTACTTGGAAAGGACAATGTAATTGATATAGATTCAGGAAGAGTTGGTGCATGCACTTTCATAAACAACCCAAATAATAGCTGGACTATATTCAACTACGCGCTAGATCCTGCAATAATAATTTTAAACTATGCCATATCAAACAGAAAACTCGTCATTCCTAAACAAACCGACGTCAGGGAATTGACAGTTTCAGGCGTAGCAATATGCACAATCGGGTCATTCATCGCAAGCTCCAAGGGTGGCACCATACTTTTTGTGGATTCGGTAGAAGGTGGGATAAACTTCAGGAACGCGATAAATAACCAAGAGCACATAGCAATAGATCCCCTAATCCATATTGCGCGCGATGTTGACGTAGATTACGTAGGATTTTACACGCAAGCTCCAAATCCGACCCCAAAAATCATAGCAGATTCGATAGATGCGGAAATAGAGAATATAGAGCTCGATTTGCCGCTGTCAACAAAGTCATATCTAGATTCTATAGTAAAATACAATATCGAATACTATGAACAAGGCCAAGACGAACACAAAACTCCGAAAATCAGTGTTCCTGCAAAACTTATCGATTTGAGGAATTTAAGCCGCGACTAGCATTCTTCTTTTCTGCCTCGTTCTTCAGCGTGAATACGATTCCAAACATCATGGTAAGCGCGCCGATCGCTATCAAGAGCAGTGAAAATAAAGCGTTCGAAAGGTTTAGCAAAAGCAAGTACACCCCAAGTGCTATGCATATGAACGCGAAGAGAGGCGGTATAGCTGGCAGAGGCCTTTGGTACTTCTTCAAGAAGAACATCGTAAATGCCATGCCTACTGTTGCACCCACCACTATCACAAGGCTTGCGGTGTAATTCAAGAATTGAGGGAATGCGCTTACCGTGAGCATCAGCGGCAGCCCGAGGTCCCCTGCGCCAAGCTGTATCTGCGACATCACAGGTATCCTTCCACCATTCATTATTTTTTTAATCAACGGATTCTTGCCTGCATTCGATTCTTTTATCTCCTTCCTATATTCATCAAGCTCCTTTTTCGTGAAGTAGCTCGCAGGAACGGCCTCTATATCGGAAGTGCCTATGAGGAAAGCAAGGTTCCTTGACGATATGGCCTTTGCCATTGTCACCATGTGCTTGGTCACGAATACCGCAATGTAGTCGTAGATCGCTATGAATGCCATGAAGAGAAGGGCTTCGTAGAACGAAAAATCAAGACCAAGCACGACTCCTACCCCTATGCTTGCAATTATCGTTATAACATTCCTAAATCCTGGCCTGAGATTCTTTATCACTATCAATGAGACCGCAAGTATCAATGCTATTGCGTATATGATGTTATAATTGGTGAAACTGGCAGGGGCAAGATACCCAAGCACTATCGTAAATACTATGAAAGACGGCAGCACTACTACAACCGCTTCTATTGCCTTGAAGAGCAGCTCTCCATTGTAGAATCTGATTACAAGAAGCAGTACAAGTGCAACTGCAATGATGTACACTACGTATCCAAGGGCGTCTATGGACGATGTCTGAATGCTCGCGCTTGAGTGAGCTATAGGTGAAGTGGTGAAAACAAGAGAAGCTATCAGCAGTCCACCTAGTTGAACCACAAGGAACATCGCAATTATGTCGACTACCTGCCTAAGTTCTATCCTTCTCTCCAAAGCCACACCTTACTGTTCATCATCCCTCTTTACTATCTTTATTATGCCTGGCCTTGGCTTGAATATGTCTCCGCTCCTGTCCAGCTCGTCGATGTATTTGCCGGCCTGCTCCCTTGTCATGCCTTGTTCCTCTGCCTTCTCTAGAACTCGTGTGTAAGTGACGTCCTTTTCGGTCTTATCAAGGTCTTTGATTATGCTAAATATGAGGTTCATCTTATCTACTTTCTCCCTAGGCATTCCCGTTATCAGGGAGTCTATGTCCATCCTGCTCATCCTATCCACTGCCAGGTTGGTCATCATGTGCTCAAATAGGGATATCGCAAGCTCTGCATCGCTAAGCTCCACTTTATCAGCAAGCCTCGTCTTTGCGCTCGCCTCGGCAAGACGTATCAATCCCTCTATCTGCCTTGGCGTGAGGGGGACCGCGCCTCTTTGCAGGCCTATCTTCCTCAAACCTACATAATACTCAATTATCTTGTTTGACGCCTCAGTGGTCAATACAGGCTTTATGCTCCTCTTGGCATACGCTATGTACTTCCTGAGCATCTCAGAATCTATAGGTGGTGCTTCAACTTGCTCTTGCGTGTTATCTCCTCCAAGCATAGCTCCGGCGGCCTGATGCTGAGTAAGGATGTGTTTTGCAATATTCCTGTCCTGTTTCTCATCCATTATATCCCTTATCGGGAATATTAAATCGAACCTCGAGAGAAGTGCAGGAGGTATGTTGAACTGCTCTGCAGGGAAGACATTGGGATCGAACCTTCCGTGTTTTGGATTTGCGGCTGCAAGAACCGTTGTCTTGGCATTGAAGCTCGCAACTATTCCTGCCTTTGCAACGCTTATAGTCTGCGATTCCAAGGCTTCGTGAAGCGATGATTTATCCTCGTCGCTTATCTTGTCAAACTCGTCTATGCTCACCTCCCCTCCCGATCCCAGCACAAGCGCTCCGGCCTTGAGAGTCCAACCTCCTTCGGAGAACTCGTCCCTCTCGGCCGAAGCAGTAAGTCCCGCCGAGCTTGTCGACTTTCCGCTTACGTATATTCCCTTCGGAACAAGCGCGGTAACCGCCTGCAGCAATCTTGTCTTTGCAGACCCTGGATCACCTATTAGCAGCATATGTATGTCGCTCCTTATCGGGGCTCCGTCAACAAGTTTCTTGTCGGGCGTGCCTCCGAAGAGCTGGAGTGCGAGGGCTTTCTTGATATCGCTATATCCATATATCGGCGGAGCTATCGACTTCGCAATCTTCTCGAATATCTTCGGATCTTTTGCAAGCTCATGTATCTCACGCTCCTCATTCTCGGTTATGTTTATCTCTGCATAATCCTTCTGCTTTGGCTTTATTGCAATTGCATCAAATAGCATGGTGTATAAGAATTTCTCCTCCTTCCCGCGTGAATTTTTCCTAGGCCTTATCCTAAGTATTCCCGTAACATCTATCCTATCCCCGGGTATCACTGTGTTTACGAGGTCATCCTCTATCCATACTTCAAGCTGCCATGTTGGCGTGTTGCCCCGAAGCCTCTCAAGCGGATCCTGCACAGCTATCTTTTGCAGGTTTATAAATTCAGACTGGTCATTGACCTCCTGCTTCATCGACCTCCTTCTGCACTGCGGGCATACTTCGGGCACTATGTCAGAGTCTATCTTCACCTTAACTATCGTGTCGCAAAATCCGCATTTGAAAACGCCTATCCTTACCATCGGCGTGATTTCTGACCTTTTTACCACGAGCGCATCCAATGTGAGCATTTTGCTGATGTACTCAGATCCAACGTCCTGGATGAGGACCGAAGTCTCATTACCCATAAATCTTGCATATACTGGATCTTTTGCGTTTGGGTTCGGATTCATTGATGCAAGCGCCTCGTTTGCTATTGGCAAAACAGAATCAGGATGTATCGCAAGCTCCTCGGCTATCTCTATGTCAAATTTCTGTAGATCCCTAATATCAATCATTACGCTTCTCTTGGTTGGATAGCTAACATACATATCGTTTATCTGGTCTAGGTAGTAGTCATTGAAAAAATCGAGAAGCTTTCCCTTGTAATATTCAGTTGCCTGAGCGTCCATTCTAACCCCCTATACACTACAAAAATAGATCCAATACTAATATGGTCCAAAAGTAATAAAAAGAATGTCATCTAAACCCTTATCATCAGATACTTTTTAAATGTGATCTAATTGTCGAAAATAATAGTTACTGCCGCATTGCCATACTCATATTCCATACCTCACTTGGGCAATTTCGTCGGTTCGGTGCTGCCGGCTGATGTTTATCACAAATACCTTGTCATGGGCGGCGAGGATGCCATTTTCATATGCGGATCAGACCAGCATGGCACTCCGATAGAGATCAGGGCAATGGAGAGGCATCAAAAACCAGAGGATTTCGCAAACGAGATGCATCTAAAGATAAAATCGGTATTCGAAAGGTACGACTGCACCTTCACATACTATGGAAAGACGCACACGGACCAAAACAAGGAGGTAGTTTACGAAATATTCGACGCACTGCAAAAGAACGGGTACATAGTCGAAACGCATAGCACACAGGCATACTGCAATATAGACAAGAGATTCCTCATAGACAGGTTCATAGAGGGTACATGCCCTTTTTGCAAGAGCGACCACGCGCGCGGGGACCAATGCGACAATTGCGGCAGGCTACTAACGCCTTCCGAAATAATAAACCCTAAGTGCAAGATATGCTCAAAATCCGACATATCCTTCAAGGGCACAAAGAACCTAGCCATAAAACTTGACTCACTTGAGCCAAAAATCAGCGAGTTCATAGAGCTAAATTCAAGGAATAATTGGCCAAAGGCCGCAAAGAACAAGTCGCAAAGCTATATCAAGGAAGGGCTAAAACCAAGGGACATAACGCGCAATATGGATTGGGGATTCAAGGTACCTCTGGAAAAATTCCACGACTCTGTTTTTTATGTCTGGTTCGATGCAGTGATAGGGTACATAGGCATAACAAAGGAATGGGATGGAAGGAAATGGAAATCGTACTGGACGCACAAGGACACAAAGCTCGTTCAGTTCATGGGCAAGGACAACATCGAATTCCACACTCTGATGTGGCCAGGCATACTAATAGGCGCAAATTTGGGGTTCGTGCTCCCAACCACGATAAAATCTGCAGAGTATCTTACGTCAAACTCTGAAAAGTTCTCAAAGAGCAGGGGCATCGGGTTAGACTTAGAGAAGTGCCTTGGGATACTACCGTCAGATTATTGGAGATTCGCCCTCATGTATGTCTATCCTGAAACCTCAGATAGCGAGTTCTCAATCGACTTGTTAAGGGAGATAGTCAACAACATAATGAATGACAAGGTAGGCAACCTGATCCAGCGCGTGCTCAAATTGTCTATAGCAAACAAGGGACTGGTCAAAAAGATACGCATACAAAACGAGTACCGCGAGGCGCACGACAAGATAGTTGCAAAATACAAAGATGACTTCTCCAATTTCAGGCTGCGCGAAGCGCTCCATTCATTAGTGGAGCTTGCGACACTTGGAAACACCATAATAAGCGAGAGAAAGCCATGGGAATCAACAAAGAAGGCATCATCAGACGGAGAAGTCGCAAATGAACTCTCAGACATCTTCGGTACATTGCTCGCAATCTCCTATGAAATAGGCATAATGATCTGGCCATTTTGCCCAAATGCTAGCGAAAATATTCTAAAGCACTTCAATGTATCCGACACCCCTTCCCTCAAAATGCTATCGATGGAGGTGAGCGTCAATTTGGAAGATGAGCCAAAGCAACTTTTCACAAAGATGACCGATTCTCAAATTGCAGGTCTGCAGAAATAAAGTGATCACTCGTACTTTGCAGTGACTGTGGCAACGCTCTCGGTAATGCTGCCATATTGCGGTATTGTGAAATTCAGCCATATATGCCCGAAGAATAGGTTTCCGATCTGCCCGCCTGCCAAAGTCCCAGGTCCGCTGTAGCAATTCAGCTTAATCGTCATATTGCTGCTGCTATATAATATTTCTCCAGAAGGGTCGTTGCTAGGCGGATAGTATTGCGAGTTAGAAGTGACATACAAATTGCCGTATTGCGGCAGTGAATTAAGCGTGTATGTGCTGCTGCACGCAGCTCCGTTGATAGTAAGCGGAGTGCCAATATTTTGTGCCAAATTCACAGTGATAACTCCGCTAGAATTTATATAAAAAAATCCGCACGCAAATCCTGGAACTGGAACGCACTGAACAGGTGTGAGTATTGGGTTGAGAATCCCTATTTGATATATGACTACCAGCGCGATTCCAATTATGAGCAGCGCTATGCCATATGATATCAAGAAATCGATTGCAACTTGCGCCTTTCTCCTATTTTCAAAACTCAAGTTACTTCGCCTTCATTTCGACTTTAGCCTCAAAATCAGATATCTTGTAATTGAATTCCTCATTGGTTGCTATCTCTCCGCGCGCCTTCAATACCTCTCTTGCCAAAAGGAAGTATACCATGGCAAGCGACCTCCTTCCCTTGTTGTTGCACGGAATTATAACATCAACGAACTTGACCCAGTTATCTGTGTCGCATAAGGATACCACAGGAACGTTGGTCTTTCTTGCCTCCCTTATCGCCTGCCTCTCGTTTCGCGTATCGCTCACGAGCACTATGTCTGGTTCAATATAATCCTTCCTGTTCGGGTTCGTGAAGACTCCAGGCATGACCCTGCCTTCTGAAAACTGCGTCTTTGTTATCTCAGCAAACTTTGTGGCAGCTGCTATTGCATATATCCTAGATGCCGTTATAACGACCTTCTTTGGATCGTATCCTGCCAGCAGTTTCGCAGACGTCTTTATTCTATCATCTATCATGCCTAAATCAAGCAGATATAATCCGTCCTCTCGCACTTTGTATACGAATCTCTTCATTCCAGGCGTTTTTGTCTTGGTGCCTATGTGCATTCCCGCCTCTAAGTATTCAGCTTGTTCTGCTATCAATTGGTTTTCCATGTAATTCACTTCTCTTATTTCTGGTTGCGTCAAACCAAGGACGTACCTTTGCAGGGGCCCAAATTAGTATACAGGTAAATTAGATTGATACAATTATTATAGCTTTCTAATCTCCTTTGCTGAGGTTAAAGATTGTGCAGTTAGGTATAAATATCATGTGCATGGCCTACTTCCTTAAGGCTCTCTTTGCAAGTGTTGATTTAATGTCCTTGCCTAGGCATACAATATCCGTCCATATTTTTTCCCTATTTGCATCGATCCTGTCAAATTGGCTATTGGTTGACATATCATACGAGGTTTGCGCTAGTGATAGTAGCAACTGCGCTCTTTTGGGATCATTTAGTACATCAAGGGCTATTTCAGCTGCTTTTTGGTATAATATGCATGACTTTGCATAATTCTCGTGCAACTCATATACCCGTGCCTGAATTTCGCTAAATATGGGCACTTTTCCCGAGAATTTAACAGATTCGTAAAGACCCTTGTCCATATTGCTGTAATCATAATTCCTGATATTTCTTCCTCTGTTGCTACCTTCTATTTGGGATATGAGCTGATCCAAAACCGTCAGTTGGCCTGTCCTTGTCAAACCTGGAATATTATGTTGCATCTATTTTCACCAAATGTAATTCAAAGCAGTATATACGTCTGCAAATCCCTATAAAAACGCACTTAGGAATTCGTCTACCAAAAATTCCGAAACTGAAAATATGAAAAATAAGAAATCTACTTCCTTCCGTAGCTTATCACATCGTCTATGAAGTCTATGTGACCTAGGAACATTCTTCTGCAGCAGTATCTCTCCACCTTCAGGTCATCTAGGACCTTGCCTGCATCCTCCTTGTTCTTATTTACTCTCTCGGTGTACTCTTCCCACCTATCTGCGACTACCTGTCCGCACGAGAAACATCTTACTGGTATCATCATAGTATCATCTATAGGATTTCTGGAATCTGCTCCTTGCCTTAGGTCCAAGGAACTTCTTTGGCTCGACCTGCCTTATGTCGTCTACCATCAATGTCCTGTCATATTTCATGTAAGCTCTGCCTATCGCATCGCTTCCCGATGCTCCTGCTATTGCCTTTGCTATTGCAGTCCTTGCCGCTCCGGCCTGGGAGCTAGTTCCACCGCCCTTTATCACAACATCTATGTCGGAAGCCTTTGCTATGTCCATAGTCTGCTGCGAGAAATTAACAGGTTCAAGTATCAAATCCCTCAGTTCAATAGGTTCAAGTGTGTTTATCCCCTTCTTGTTTATGCGAAGAGTGCCATTTCCTTTCATCAATCTGACCCTTGCTACCGCTCTCTTCCTCTTTCCTGTGGTCTGGACTACTTTAGTCTTTGTCGCAACTTTCTTTTTGACCTTTGGCGCAGCTTTCTTCTTCTCTTCCTGCGTTGCAGCTACTGTCGCAGTTCCCCCGATGCTCTCGAGCTCCTTGTTCAAATTATCAAGTTTGTTTGCGTCTGCCATGAATATCACAATTTTGCTAGCACTTCTTTAACAGTAAATGTCTTCTCGTATATTGCATTGGGGCTCTTGGATTCCATGTGATGAACTTTCTTGTCCTTAAGCTCATCTGGCACTCCGAGATAAACCCTAAGCAGCCTAAATGCCGTCTTTCCCTTTGGCTGCTTGTATGGGAGCATGCCCCTTATGACTCTCTTGACGAAGAGATCAGGCCTCTTTGACCAGTACGGGGAGTGTTCTGGATTTGCTTTGTCTTGGAGCTCGAACCTTCTCTTGTACTTCGAAGTTATCTCCCGCATATGCCCGCTTATAACAACGCTCTCTGCGTTTATCACGGCAACCTTCTTGTTCTCTATCAACATTTTTGCAACAGTGCTGCCCATCCTTCCAAGCACCTTGCCCTTTCCGTCAATTACTATATAATCCGACTCTTTTGCCATGAAACAAACCTAAATTATTAATCTAACATCTTTCTTTCCTATAAAGCTCTCTATCTTTTCCATCTTGCATCCTGCCTTCTTGAGTTTTTCAGTAGCATCTGCAGAATATTCTATGGCGGCTATATTGAATTTGTGGCTTAGCGTTCCAACAGCAAGCACCTTTCCTGGCACAATCACATTCTCGCCGTCTTTTACGATCTTGTCCAACTTCTTCAAGTTGACTGCAACTCTCTGTCTCTTTGGCTTGCTTGCGTACTTATAAACGTCTTTCCACAGCTTATTGCTCTTCCCGCTAGCTCCGGCACTCTTTAGCGTCTCCAGAATCGAAATAATGCTCGTCTTCTCAATATCCTTTTCCATAAACATCATCATCTTTATTTGCGGGGGGTGAGATTTGAACTCACGAAAGTACTAAAACTACAGGAACCTCAATCCTGCGCATTTGGCCAAGCTCTGCCACCCCCGCACAGGATAATCATTTCTTTAGCACTTTATTTATAGCTTTCATCTCCTCTTTCATTGTTTCTATTGCCTTGTGTAATATCTCCTTCGGGCCCATCTGCCCAAAAGATTCAATATAAAATTCAAAATTTCCTGTCTTGTCAAGTTCCTTGTACGTCGCAAGTGCAGGCTGGAACTTAGATCCCTTCATGCCTGTACCAACTACTGCCTTTCCATCAAGTCGTATCTTCTGGTCCTGTGCAAGTTTTATTATAGGTATATTCTCGTTTGCTACCTTGACTTTCTTGTCGCTGGTTTTCATATCCTTTGAATATAACGTTATCGGGCCTTCTCCTTCAAGGGTGAAGAGAACTTCGTCGCCCTCACCATAGCCCTCTGGCATATGGATAGGCACAAGTCCCACTCTATGCGCCACATATTCGTCGAACATAGGTCCTGTGTTCTCGTAGACTGTCACTTTGTCTATTGCGAAGCATTCTACCCCGTTAATTACTTTTCTTCTAAGGGCATTGACGAAGTTGTGACTAACTCCCTCTATTCGCAATCTCAAAGAACTTGCGTTGTTCTCTAAAACATCTAATTTCATAATGACCAGCTAAAGATAACTGAAACAGCGCTGAACGTACCTGCTAAAAATCAAGAATTCAAGCGTATTTCTCTCAATCTTTAATTATATAAATCTTTCTTCCAATCCTGACGTCTTCGAAATAAATACCCCCAATGCTATTATCAAGGTGCACTGTATCCTCCGTCCCAATTGCTCACATATATTATATTTGCCGCAACTCCTGTTTTCCTGTTTCCGCTATAGTCGTTCGTGTTCCCGTTGAGCGGCCACCAACCAACCAGATTATGCATAACAATAGGCGCACCGCCTATGCCCTCATAATAGAGCGACAAGATGTCATTGCTTGAAAGGGACGTGTTGTATATCTGTACATTTGACATCATCCCGTTAAAAGGGTAATTTATGCCGGCGCTGTCTTTTCCTATGTTTGCCTGGTCAGTTGAAGGAAGCTGTGTATTTAGCACACTCCCCAAATACCCCCCGGATAACTCCTTTCCATTAACATAAAAAAGTATATTCCCGTCCAAATATGTGTAGCCAATCCATACCCACTGGCCTTCAGAAAAAGAAGGTCCGCCTGCATTGTATACGTCGCTCTCAAAATACAAGTCGCCGTTATTGCCTGAGGGCAGTATTTCAAGCGCAGCGCCTTCTCCTGCACCTCCAAAATAATCCCCATATCCATATATTGTAGACCTTACTGAAGTTCCTGTAAAATACACCCAGGCAAATACCGATCGCGCAGATCCTCCCAGAGGCATAAACGATCCACCAGTGTCTATATAGCTATTTTGCCCGTTGAACTGCGCAACATACTTTGGCATCTCGTTGCATGTCCCAGACATGCTTGTATCCTGCTGCGTACCAGGCCCAAACGGCCTATTTATCTGGCATGACCCTGGTTGGGCCTTGGGTGCAAACGTGTTGGGGTTGAACACTCCCATATTGAAGAGTAAAGCAAAGACTATGGCAATTAGCAATATCGCCCATCCGTATGTTGTGAGATACTCCATTGCGGCTTGCAGTTTCTTTCTCATGTTTTCAGATTCTGATTGCCAGGCAATTTATTTAAATGCAGTAATATAAGTCGAATCCAAGGTAAAATTCAGCCTCACCATCATGGTTGCTGGTAATACGAATACCAGTTGCTATTGTACACAACATTTGAGGATATGCCTGTGTATCCATTTCCAGAGTAGTCGTTCGCATTCCCGTTGAGAGGCCACCAACCAACCAGGTTGCGTATGTTTATTGGATCTGCACCTATCCCATTTGCATATAAAGTGGCTATGTCGTTGGCCGATAAAGATGTGTTGTACACCTGAACATTTGATATCATACCATTAAATGCAAAGGCATTATACGCAGTGTATACAACCTCGGCTCCACCTACGGTTGTCGCTCCCGATGCAATATTGTCGCTCACCGCAAAATCACCGGCCCATTTCCCATCTATATACATTGTTGCTATGGCGCCGTTATATGTGGCAGCATACTGTATCCATGTCCCTCCAAGAGAAGAACATGCAATAGAGTTGCTAACTGATGGAATTGAGTTGGCTTGTACTTCGAGCACTTCACTGCCGCCAGTCATGCTGCATCCCTGCATTGTGGTCCAACCCTGCGCCATCAATACGCCATTTGATATATCGATGCTCGGTCCCAATATGCGTGCCCAGTAAACCCAAGTGAACTTGTTGCCTTTTATTATGCCTGTACTAGATATTGTGAGATTTGTCGTTTTTTGTGCGTTGAATTGCGCGACATACTGGGGTATTTGGTTTGTGCACGTTCCAACTTCTCCTGCTCCTGCCAGCGTCCCTTGGCCTGATGGCCTGGTGACTTGGCATGAACCTGGTTTAGCTTTTGGTGCAAACGTGTTGGGGTTGAACACTCCCATACTAAAGAGCAAA
>JAKAON010000042.1 GCA_021812185.1 Microcaldota archaeon | reverse complement strand
GCAAGAATACGCACCAACCGGATTCAACTATAACTTCGGCAATGCGGGATTTGGTGCGATAGGCGAAAGCTTATTTGGAGTATCCATAATCGTCTGGGCAGTCCTCCTTCTATTCATAATACTATCAGCAATAGCAATATACTATCGCGGCTCAAGGTCAAACATGCTCTATTTGGCAACGATAATACCTCTCGCGGTAGCCGGCATGATAGAAGTCAAATACCTGCCACATTTCGGCGTGGGATACATCATCGCCCTGGCAATAATAATCGGCGAGCTTACAATACTTGTTAACAACAACTATGACATATCAGGCAAGAAGCACCACACCCATAGCTTTGAACATAAGAATGCAATGCGCGTGCTTTCAGGCTTTGCAATCTTCCTTGTACTAATAGAACTGGGCCCTACTATGCTCAGCCTTGGCAGTGCACTGGCGGCTTCTGGGAATTGCAACACCATAGCAAATCAGGGGAACCAGCTAGGATACAATTTATACTGCAACACAATACCTCAGTACTGGCTTACTGCCACTGCATGGATGAGGACAAACATAGGCCCTCAAGCCCCTAGAGTGCTTGCATGGTGGGACTACGGGGACTGGATAAACTGGTTCGGGAACACGAATGCAGTAATAAGGGGAGATAACTCTGTAGCTCAAACCGACTACAACACTGCAGCTCAGTTCGTACTCGATCAAATAGACGGCATAAATACGACTACTCTTGCGCACTTCATGGACATTTCGCAGGCAAAATACGTGCTATTCGACAACCAGATACAGCAGAAGTGGGGCGCGCTCGACTTCCTTGCATGCATAGACACGAACCAGACCACGCTTGCATACGCCAATCAACAAGGTGCCGCATCAGGGCAGCCTTACGTGCTAGGCACATCCAGCTGCGAAATAAACCACGATCCTGTGGAAGCCCTCATCCCTCTGCAGACAAGCAACATAGGCAACTTCTGCCAAATGAGCGGTCCATCTAATTCAAATGCCACGTATGTCAAGGCAATATTCGTATATGGCCAGACCCTGGTGAACCAGTCATATTGCGTATCGACTTCAATTTACACCCAAACCTCCCCTGTGCAGGTATACAACTCAAACGGCACCAAGCTCAATGCGCTGATAATACCAAACAGCCAATTCTACTACGGCAATGTCAACATAGGCGGGAACCCGTATGCCGATTTCGTCGTAACGTACCTTCCTAACGGGCCTAACAACACCATAACCGACGCACCTACCCAGTTCTATAATTCAAACTACTACCAAGGGTTCATGTTCGGCAAACTTAAGGGTTTCACACGCGTATACCCAAGCAACTTCACAGGAATAAACTACATAAACAGCACTAACCAAATCATGATATTCTCGCTCAACAACTATACTGGCGGAAATGCTCCAAACACTCCAAAGATGAGCTATATACACAACAATTACACGATGCCAGGTTAATCCATGACAAAACTAATAATAGCGCAGCCCTACCTTATGCTCAAGGGCGGAGCGGAGAGGGTCATACTAAAGATAGCCCAGCACTATGACGCGAAGATATACACAATGGAGTATAACAAGCTCACAACGTTTCCTGAGTATGCTGATCTTGACATAGAGATCATAGGCAAGGAAGTGCCTTTCTCCGACATGCTTCCATACAGGGCCTCACAGGGACTAAGGTACGGATACAACTACTACAACCTTAAGATAAAGGATGACTACGACGTCATAAACAGCCACATAAGCCCAAGCGAATGGATAAGGCACGAGAACAAGCCGGTCCTATGGTACTGCCATACTCCTCCAAGGGAAGTATATGACCTCTACGCCGCCAGGATGAAGAACAGGAACTACGCAGACAAGTTCATATATGCAAGTTTCACGAGCGCCTACAAGTTGATAGCAAACAAGATAGTAAAAGACCTAGAATGCATAGCCACAAACTCGACAAATACAAAGGAGAGAATAAAGAAGTACTTCGAGCGCGACGCAAAGGTAATAAACCCAGGCATCGATCACAACGAGTTCACGAACAGCGGCGACGATAAATTCTTCCTCTATCCCTCAAGGATACTTGCAAACAAGAGGCAGGATTACGTGCTCAATGCATTCGCAAGGTTTCAGAAGAAGAATCCAAAATCAAAGCATAAGCTGGTAATCGCAGGAACACTATCCCAAGACAAGGAGCACCAGGAATATTTCGAAAAGCTAAAGTCCATGAAAGTAAGAAATGTGGTCTTCAAGACCAACGTATCCGACAAAGACCTAAAGAATCTATATTCTCATTCTACTGCCGTGCTCTTCACCGCATCAAACGAGGATTTTGGAATAGTGCCTCTTGAAGGCATGGCAAGCTCAAAGCCCGTGATATCCGTAAATGAAGGAGGTCCTAGGGAAACAATACTCAACGAAAAAACAGGCTTCATCATAAATTCTCCCGAAGAGATGACTGATAAAATGTGCTTTATCGTGGATCATCCAAAGATCGCGCAGCAGATGGGGAAGGCAGGCAGGAAGAGGATAGAAACAGAGTATACCTGGGAGAGGTTCTTTGAAAAATTCGACCCCCTTGTTAAAATGACTGCAAAGTTAGAATCAAAAACTGCAAAATAAAATCAATATCTGCAATACAACGTCATACCTAATTGGTCATCATGGCTATCGAAAAACAGGGCATAAACAAGGATTCGCACGAATTTTTGGCAAGGAAACTAACGCAAGCCCACTGCGCAGCAGCCCGCAAAATGTCAGATAAAGAGCTTCTGGAAGCATACTTGAAAAACGTTTTCGGCCTCTCAAAGTATCTAAGTAACACCTATTTTGTAAAAGCCGAAAGGGAGAGAAGGGAAAAGTCGCTTGCTGAAGACCAAAATAAAGAGAGAAGACTGCTTATAATCCTCTATAAAATATCATCGATGGCAAAGGATCTTGAGGATTTGGGCACAGGTGCAACAATCGAAGAACTGCGCATGCGCATATTGGAAGTTAAACGAGATGCAGCAAGTGCAGGCGCATCTAATGCCAAAACCAAAGAGCCCAATTTTAAATAAACAAATTGGCATAAATCTTATTAAAGTCCCCAAATAAACCCTAAATGTTGCTATATTGCAAAAATGCTTAATTGCTGGGGAAATTCGCATTTTGCAAAAGAGTTAGCTCACAAATTCCAATTAGCGATTATATCGTGGTATTATGACAAAACAAAAACACGGAAGGGGAGGACACGCAAACCAAATGCAAGATTCCGGTATAGGGATTGTGCTAAATAAATTCTGCACTATACGCTTTTCAACAGAACCAAGCGCAAGGGACAAGGCTATATCTGACTTAGAAAAATCTCTAAAAATAAAGGTAGGATCGACTAGCTCCGAGAAGCTTATAAGATCCGCAACGCAAAGGCTCGAAAACAAACTCAAAGGCATAAATCCGGAAAGCGCTAGATCTTTTTCAATGCAATATATGACAAAACTAGAGCAGATGAGCCGCGAGGACTTAGAAAAGGAATCGCTGAAGTTGATGCTCTTGGACCTTACATTCGGCGCCAGCGAATCTGATATAAAGATGATGACTGTTGATTACTTTAAGGCAGATCAAAAATACGGCCCGGTCACTGCAAATCCGCAGAGCGCAAGGATAATGGCTCAATTGCTTCGGGAAAATCCGCCAACCGAGGATTAATTAGGGGCGATAAGCAAAGCGCTTAACGCTTTCTTCGCATCCTGCGCAAGTCAAAGAAGCACAAGTATCTTACTGTGTGTCTATTACGTATTTTGCTATAACTCCTGTTGCATATTCAAGAACTTTCTTTATATTAGCCTCAGTGTTAGATCCTGTGCATATCAGTTTCCCGTTCTTGAATAATATTATCACTGCCTTAGGTTCCTTTATCCTGAATATTGCCCCAGGGAACTGCTCTGGCTCGTAATCGACTTCCTTAACGTTCTTCGAGAGTGCATACAGGTCCACTGTTACGTGAAGATCTGCCGATACTACGATGTTCTGTATCTTGATGTCTGGCTTTAGATTGAGCTTCCTTTTAACTGCTACTGGCGCTGCCTCCTTTGCCTTAGGCTTTGCTTTTTCAGGTGTCTTAGCCATAAATATCATTTAAATACTGTTTTTAAACCTTATAAACCTATTTGTGAGCACCTAGTGTCATCACAGTCTTTGTCTATACTCGGCGCAATAAGGCAAACGTCACAATTCTACTAATACATCATCGCCAACTACGTTTACTTTGTAGGTCTGCTCAGGTTTTATTGCAGGTCCACGGGCTACAGATCCATCAGTTACCTTGAACTCTGACTTATGCCATGGGCATAATATATTGCCATTCTCACAAGTTCCTTTTTCCAGCGGTCCTCCAGCGTGCGTGCAAACCGAGTTCATTGCATAAACCTTTCCATTTAGTTTCACAAGCAGGAATTTCACTTTGTTAACCTCGAATCCGCTCGGCGCATTTTCCTTCAATCCAGACAATTTAGTTACTTTTACAAATCCAGGCATGTTATCAAATCCCTTCTATATTCTATAGCCTCGTTAGGTGAATACATCTGCAAGGTATCCTCCATCCACTACAAAGTCGTTCCCGGAAGATCCTATTATATCATAGACCTTAACAGTGCTTGGAGTGTATGTCACGCTCGTGACATTTATCCAAGTATTTGTAAGGGGATCAAGTATCTTGTCGTTGACCTTGAGGTCGTTTGGATGCACCCATGTGCCGCTGGAAGTGTAGAAGACCTCTCCAGAATCAGTGCCTATGAGGTTGTTTATCAAATACTCTCCATTTACAGTGAAGTTTATGACCTTAACTACGGTGTTCGTGTAGAAATTGCCGCTCTTGACGTTATAAGATAGTACTGCTTCACCTGGCCGGAGATCTTGTATGTATCCATATGTCCCGTTTGCAAGAAGAACCTGCGTTCCTCCCACAAATGACGATACGGACGTCGTTACCTTTACCGATGTTATCACTGAAGTTGATGTAGACGTGGATGTAGATGTGGTTGATGTAGTGAATGTAGGAGGTGTGCCTGGAGGTGTTGCGCCAGAGATTCCTACTGGAGTAGCAAAACCAGGATAACTATATTCTGTAATTCCGGGAGGTATCCCAGAAGTTGATTGCCATGCACTAAGTCCGCCAGTTGACATTGATGAATAATATATCGAGGCATTCCCATATCCAACAGTAGCAAGTCCACCGTCATAACGTGGGTAGCAGTATATGTAGTTATTTATGGAAGCACACATGAAAGGCATATAGCTTATCTGCCCGTCAGCAGGATATGCACTCGTTGAACTCCAGCTGCCAAGTCCGCCAGTAGAAGAAGCTAATGAGTAATACGCATTACCAGAAACGGTAAGGTTGTCATTTGGTTGTGTGGAGTTTGAATAATCATATATGACGTGGCCTCCATTGTATGTTACTCCGCCTACGCAATAGATATAGCTATTATAAGACAAACACTGGCCACCTACTTGCGAAATAGGGTATGCACTTGTTGAGCTCCATGAACCAACGCCCGAGCTTGATACGCTAGCGTAATACACTGTGTTGTATGGGCTCGGAGGCGTATTCCACTTAGCGCATCCAGCACTTGAACAGTGCGATGTCGTATTTACTCCCCAAAGGTATATGTTAGGTGCTCCGCCCACGCAGTATATGTACTCAGAAATAATTTGGCACGAAGCTCCAAGAACGCCTACAGGATATGGGGTTGTTGATTGCCATGCCCCTATTCCAGAACTTGTAAGTTGCGCGTAGTAAACTGCATTAGTTGCCGATTGATAGTGCGCAAACCATGTTGTTGACTCATTCCAGAAGAATTCATCTGGCCAGTAAGATTCAAATGCAGGCCCATATGATATCCCACCCCCGACGCAGTATATGTACCCGCCAGATACTGCACATGACGTGAATTCAGGAGGTATTGGATATGCAGTTGTGGATGATGGCGAGCCTATTCCAGAAGGAGATATTGATGCATAATATGCATTGTTTTGTACTGTCCCTATATATCCTGATGAAAGATATTGTGAACTGTTAACGCTACTTAGGCAATACACATAATTATCATAGTTGAAACACTGATTCTCTGCAGCGTTCTCTAATCCTGCCGAA
>JAKAON010000005.1 GCA_021812185.1 Microcaldota archaeon | reverse complement strand
TGAATCCCACTCCTCCTGCCGTCATTATCGACCTCACGTCTGCAAAGTCTATATTGATCAAGCTTGGCTGGGTGATTGTCCATACAAGTCCGCTTATTGCCTTTGCAAGTATGTCGTCCGCTACTGCAAACGCATCATTCATTGGCAAGTTCGGAACAAGCTTTACAAGTCTGTTGTTATCCAGTATGATTACGCTGTCGCACGATTTCCTCAGCTTCTGAATTCCTTCAGCTGCCTTCACCTTTCTCACTCTTTCGAGATCGAATGGGTATGTGACCATTGCAACTACGATTGCTCCTTGCTCTTTTGCTATTTGGGCAATTACTGAAACTGCTCCAGTTCCTGTTCCTCCTCCCATTCCTGCACATAGGAATACGAGTTGAGCTCCTTGCAACATATCTTCAAGCGCTTGCCTGTCGAGTTCAGCTGCCTTTGCTCCTACTTCTGGGTTTCCTCCAGCTCCAAGACCTCTCGTCATAGTTTTACCTATGAGTACTTTCTTGATTCTGTCGTCCACTATCTTGAAGTGCTGAGCGTCTGTGTTTACCGCAACTAGTTCGGTACCTTTCACTCCCACTTTCAGAAGTCTGTTCACTGTGTTGTTTCCTGCGCCTCCAACTCCGATTGTTACTATCTTTATCTGCGATGAGGAGTTAGTCTCATCCAAATCTTTGCCTCCCAACAATTCGTTAGTAAAGTCTACCATTTGATCGCCTTTGTATTAATATTAAATATAAGCTTTATAAAGCTTTTGCATCACTTTCGAATAGTGGAACGGGGCTTTTTGGAAATTTATAGTCGACACATATTACTTAAATAAATGAATATGTATAAAAGTATATGTTCATATATTCATATGTGCGAAGAACTTGTACAAAAATAGAAATCAAAAGAACAAGAGAACAATGAAACATAAACAAAAATGGTTCAAAACCAATCAATTTGTTTTTCAGATCTTTAATCCAAACTCAGACATGTTCGTTATGTGGTTGGATATCTCCCTTATTGATAATGCATCAAGTCTGTCCATCTTAGATTTGGAAATTTTATCAATTATCTGCGCTCTCATTGTAGCTGTATCGCTTATGTCCTTCATATTTCCGTAAAACCCGCTGAACCCAGTTTCGAATTGAGTTTTTAGGTCATAAAATATCTTCTTATGTTTGGTCTTTCCATCTATCGATATTTTTTCCATATTATCGGATATCTGTTCTATCCTTTCCAATAATCTGAAATATTTTAGTGCATCCTTTGGTTGTGTCACAAACACATATCTTGTCCCCATCATATAAAATCTGTTGACGATTTCCTCTATCCCAACGATATTCTTTGGATCCCCTTCGAGTATCTCTCTAAACTCGTATTCCACAAGGGATTTTAGCCTGCCTATTATCTTTTCAAGAGATTGCTCCTTCATATCCATGAAATCTTCTATTATGATCTCTTTGCTTGACTGCGATGTCACTACGAATCCCGGACAGTTTCGGGTTATCTCAGATTCTATAGCTTCTATTTTCGGTTGTTCTATACCATCTGGCGCATATATCCTGAGTTTGTTCGTTCCATAAAGATAGTGCAGCTCTACCCACCTCCCTATTATTATACTATTATTGTGTGCATCTATGACTATCTCGCTCTCGCTCCGAGTTCTTTGCCTTGGAGATATTACGAGGTCGCCTTCATCGCTCTCAGAAAGGTAAATAACGTTCTTTGCACTTAACGAATTTTTTTCTGTCCACTTTTTAGGTATTACAAGTGCGAGACTGCTCTCTCCAAACTTGAATAAGCTTCTTTCCATGCCATCTTTGTATATATACTATAAAGAAATATATATACTTTATGCAACCTGTCTATATATTTGAAGCAACAATTAATTTTTGACATAGACGATAATGTGGTAACAGCCAAAAAAACAACAAAAGGCAAGGAAGTATACGATAGCAATGCATTTTTCAACAAAGCTGAAGAATGTATATACTGTGATCCTAAAATCCTGGCTTTGGTCCGCCGGGCACAAAATGCGATAAAAACCCTTGTTGAATTAGGTGAAACGGAAAAAGAAATTAATCTTGTGATATTTGAAGCCTTTGGAAACGGCAGCGTACTTTCAGCAAGCGAATTAAAGGACGGCGTATCTAGATATAGGGCGATTCACGAAGAAAGATACAACGAATATGAAAAACATAACGTATTTTCTTTGCAAAGTGCTGTCCACTTAAGGGATGGAATAGGAAAAGTCGTGGATATACTAGAAACCCGAGTCGACTATTTGAAAAAGAACCCTATACCAAAAAATCTTAACGACATTGAAATACTTGATAAAAAATTCAAAGAGATTATGAAAATATGCGAACGTATGGAACAAGATGGTTCAACGAACCATTATTCCAAGAAGAGGAAAGAGCATCTTAAGGAAATACTCTCTATCTTTCCGCAGTCGTCATACAACCCTTTTCTTCCATTTCCCAGAATAATCCTTCCAAATAAAATTGTCAATAAGGAGAAACCTCTCATAAACTGGGATAGCAAAAGAGCAGAATTCGATATTAATAGTATTGTGTGCTGGTGGGCAAAACTCGACGGCAGATATCAAATAGAAGTCAGAGTGAAACAGTTCATCAAGTCAGAAGGCACCGATTGCACACTGCTATTGTTCGACCACTGCGATAATGATAATCTCGTAGCAGTTAATGAAAACATGCATTTTGGAAGTGTCACATCTACATTCATAGATAGGTGCAAGGAAGTCGCAGTTGACATTGTAGAACAACTAAGAACACAAAGACGCTTTTCGTGAATATTATGTTTAGTGATATTATGGAAGAAAAAATTGCAATTGCACAGATAAATACGTCTGTTGGTGATATAGAAAGCAATACGAACAAGATACTCGATTTCATTGAGAAAGCAAGATCCTCCGGTGCGACTCTTGTCATATTTCCCGAAATGGCAATAACCGGATATCCTCCGAAGGACCTTTTATTCTCCTCAGAATTCATAAACCAATCCGAAAGAGCAGCAGAAAAAATTAGACTCGCATCAAAAGGAATAGCTGTCATCGTCGGAGGTGTGGAAAAATTAGAAACTAAGGACAACTCTCTAAACAAATACGATAAATCATACAGCAGCAAGAAACTTTTCAATACTGCATTTGTATTCAGTGACGGTAAACTTATTTACAAATATCATAAGCGCCATCTCCCTAACTATGACGTTTTCGATGAAAAACGCTATTTCAATTCCGGAGAAGAGGATGGGATATTCGCACTAAATGAAAAAAAGATCGGCCTGAACATATGCGAAGATATATGGATAGAAAATGGACCCGCAGACGTCCAGGCAAGAGCAGGTGTCCAACTAATAGTGAACATATCCTCCTCCCCATTTTATCAAGGCAAAATTTCGATGAGAAGGAAACTCATCGAAGATCACATAGGCAGAGGTCATGTTCCAATAGTTTATGTGAACCAAGTAGGTGGTCAGGACGAACTGGTATTCGATGGAGAGTCTTATGCATATGACAAGAATGGAAAGATGATAGCGCAATGCAAGCATTTCGAAGAGGACCTTGCAGTATTTAGCCTCGCAGAAAAACCAATAACTGCTAAGACGCAATCTGCTGATGAAGAAATCTATGGTGCGCTAAAATTGGGTCTTCGCGACTATGTGCGTAAGAATAAATTTGAAAAGGTCGTACTTGGCCTTTCAGGCGGTGTAGACTCTGCACTTGTTGCCACAATTGCAGCAGACGCTCTTTCTCCGGAAAATGTCCTGTGCATACTAATGCCTTCGAAATTCAGTTCGGAGCACAGCATCTCAGATGCAATGGATCTTGTTCGGAACCTAGGGACAAAACACGAACTGATAAACATTGGTCCGTCTTATGAAAGCTTTCTGCATATGCTCTTTCCATTATTCAATGACAGGGCATTTGGAACGACGCAGGAAAACATACAAGCAAGGGCAAGAATGGTGGTGTTGTACGCTATCGCAAACGAGTTTAAGTATATGGTACTAAACACTTCGAATAAATCTGAAGCTGCAGTAGGATACGGCACGATTTACGGGGACATGGCAGGGGGATATGCAGTAATAGGGGACGTACTTAAAACACAAGTATACTCTCTTTGCAAGTATGTTAACCTACAAGCAGGATATGAAAGAATACCTGGCAACATATTGATCAAGGAGCCATCGGCCGAGCTGAGTCCTGGACAGCTTGACAAGGACTCTCTTCCCACATATGATATACTCGATAAGATAGTGCACAGCTATGTAGAGGAAATAAAGAGCCCTGCAAGCATAGCTGTAGATGAAAAAATCGATATCAAAATTGTGAAAGACATAGTGCGCAAAATAAACTGTGCGGAAAACAAGCGATATAGAAATCCCGTAGCTCCAAAAATAACAAACAGGGCATTTGGAACTGGGAGAAGGATGCCGATTACAAATGGGTTTGAATAAATGTTCTGAAATTTCGTCCATAAACGAATTGCTAGTTCGTGTTTATATTTGTGAAAAACATACTAAATACGATTAAATGCAATACCCTTTTAGCGAATATTCAAATGCGGCTTTGCGCCGTTCGTGCAATCTATCTTTTTCACATGCATTTCGCATGATAAATTCCCTCACTGATCCATCATCATTCATATCTTTAAGGGAATTAAGTATGGCCGGGGACGATCTGCACAAGGCCTCAACATACGCGTACAAATTAGGCGATCAAAAAAACGGGAGAACATTGCTTCTTAGCGCATATCAATGCTATAAAATAGGTCTAAGGATAGGTGGCGCAGGCGGCAGTGTCGAGCTCAATTCATCCAAAGCCTTCTCAGAAATCAAGAGAGAACTAGGTATGGATAGCAAGAAAGAGGGTTTTGTCGAACCTGATTTTGTGATCGTGGACACGCGCCTGCTTATGCAACTCATAAAAATAGAGGCAAGAATACTCCCGACCGTTACTTCAAGGTCGTTTAACGCCATTGTGAAGAAATCGCTTGAGAAATTAAGGAGAAGGAATAAAGAGACCGAAGAATAGCAAAACGCTCTTTATAATCAACTGAGCTTCGTTTTCTTTTGTAGCTTGTACATTTCAGCCACTTCATGGCTGGTATTTGCCTCTTCTGCACCCTTGTCCTCTCTAATCCCATTACTTACTATCCTTGGAAACCTAAGTGCGTAACCGTATTGCGTACCATCCTCATGTTTATTCCATCCGCAGGTGTGCGTTGGCGATTTCGTTATCTCATCTGCTCTCACGGTAACCACGTATCGCGGTTCTACCCAAAAGTCAGGTTCAACGTTAGATACGACCCGAGCTGGCTTGCCAGTTGTTCTTATCTTGCTAAGTATCTCCCGCAGCTCTTCAAGGAGCTTCTCCGTGAATCCAGTACCTATTCTGGTTACCGTTTCAAAAACATCCTTCCTGTCGTTGTAAGTTGCGCAAAGTATCCCTCCAAATTTGAATTCCTCACGTGATCCCTTGCCAAGATAATACCCGACTATAACTAGATCTAACGTATCTGAAAGCTCGTTGCGATAGCTCCTCTTTAGCTTTATCCATGAAAATTTCCTCGCACCTGCGATGTACTTGGAATTTAGGCCCTTGGCTACTACTCCCTCAAGCCCCTCATCTATAGCATTAACAAAATATTTCTCAAGATCCTTTGCACTATCTACGACCTTCCTGTCCGCAAGTCTTAACATCTTTCCCTTTTTCAGTATCTCCTCAAGTTTCATACGCCTTTGTGAATACTCCTTCTCCATATAGTCATGTCCGTTAAGATACATCAGGTCGAATGAAAACATATAGACTGGAAGTGACTGTGCCTTGGCAGAAATTTCATGCTTCCTTCTTCTCTGCGCTGTTTCTTGAAAAGGCAGGAAAATGTTAGCTACTTCATCGTATGCTATTATCTCCCCTTCGAGTATTACGCTATCTGCATCTATCTCCCGTAGTGCAGCTTCGCATATGTCTGGAAACATCTCGGTTGTATTCTCAAGCCTTCTTGAATATATCTGAACCTTGCCTTTCTTCTTGTCGACATGAAGCTGCGCTCTCATACCATCATATTTGCTCTCTACCGAACACTTTCCGTGCATTTTCTCAAGTATCTCCTCCCCAGTGCTCAGTCTTTCGGCAAGCGCAGGCCTTATGGGTTTGAAAAGTGAAATCTTGATGCCATCGATTCCCTTCTTTCCTTTTTTTGCAAGTATATATCCCACCTCTCCAAGATCGCTGCATATATTGTATGCATTCTCCAATTCCGTTTTGAACTTTCGATCATCAGTGAACGCTTTTGATAGCGCTTCAAGTATCGTGGCGTCTCCTACTCCAAGCCTCAATGTCCCCATTGCAAATCTCACAATATATTTTGCCCCATTTGGGCTTGAGGATGCGATCAATTCGGACATCATGCGTATCTTCGAATCCTGGCTTCCCGATCCTGAAGTCACTGCAATTTTGAGTAGTATGTCGAATGTCTCTTTAACTGTAAATTTATTCGAACTCATACGTTTCAATTTGCTCTTTTCTGCAAATTGACCTGCGCTAGTGCCAAGATCCCCGGTTTTTTTGAAATTTGCATCGATCTCGCTTACCTTATACCCGCTTGCTCTTTCTATCGCTTGCTCGGTCAGTTTTTCAGCTATGCCTATCTCTATCCCGGCAAAAGGAGGGCCCAATACGCCTTGGGTCATATATATCGCTTCACGTATATCATCCTCTGATGTCTCTTTCAACATTTCAGTCAGTACATCTATCATTTCAAGCCTTGATGATATACTCTCAAGTCTATCGTAATAAGCGGCTATTTTCTCGAACAGCATGATAGGGTTACGTTGTAAATATTTTTAATTAGCACAGTCGAAACCGCAAATCTTCAAATAAAAAGTTTTTAAAAATGCCGGGCCAAATAGTGAAGAACCGAAGTGCGCATTCAAATTTAAATACCTGAGTTGCAATTAATATATTAGTGATTTTATGGCAAGAACGTTCGCGTGCAAAGATATGGGGTTTGAATGCAACTTCGTGGCAAGGGCAAAGACTGACAAAGATCTTCTGGTGAAGGTCGCCCAGCATGCAAGGCAGGCCCATAACATAGAAAAAGTGGATTCGGATATGGAAAGGAAAGTCCTCTCTGTAGTCAAGGACGCATAATTCTTTCATTTATGCCTTTTATTTTTCAAGTGGAAATTGGCAGGCTGCTAATTCTTTCATTATGTAAAAAGTGCTATTATGACGAAGGGAATAGAGATAAAGACTACAGACACGACATATCGCCCCGCAGAAGATACCTATCTTGCGATAAAGTCAATAGAAAATGTGGTTGCACGTTCTAAGCCAAAAATGACCGTGCTCGATATGGGCACGGGATCAGGGATCTTGGGCATCAGGGCGGCAATCAGCAGCATGGTCGATAACGTAATCTTTGCAGACATAAATCCCGAAGCGGTATCGCTTGCACGGTATAACGTGGGACTAAATAGAGGTAAGATACGCGCGGCGTGCTCATTTATTCAAACCGATTTATTTTCAAATATATCTGGCAAATTCGACTTGATAATATTCAACGCTCCGTATCTAATCCACGAGGAAAAAGACACAGACCTGCTATCCAAAGCATGGGATGGCGGTCCAAGTGGGGTGGAGGTTTCAATATCCTTTTTAGAGCAGGCGAAACACCATCTAAAAAGCTATGGGCGGATAATATTAGTGGCAAGTTCGCACAGCGACCTTCGCAAATTAGAACGTGCTATAAAAGAATTAGGATACGTTGTCGAAAGACAGGGAAAGGAGCATGTATCATTTGAAGATATAATATCCTTCGAACTTTGCATGAAGGCATGAATGCCAGGTTCATAAATCATATCCAATTTCGCCAAAGTATTCATATTGTTTGTGTAACTAACTGGTAGCTTTGCCTGTCAAGTTTGTTTAGGTTTGATTCGTATATCATGCCATACACATCGATTATCAAAAGCATCCCTTCCTTTGCCTTTATGCTGACCCTTCCTGCAGTGTTGATTATCGACCTCCCTCTGGTAGTATCAACGTCCCACTCCATCTCGTCTCCCGCAATTTTTATGCTGTGCACTTTGATTATGCCAAGCTTGAAGTTGTTCTTTGCTATCGCCTCATAAAGTGCATTCGTGTCTCCCCGTATCTTTGTATAATCTTCAACTATCACTGATTCTTCCCCATTCTTTGCGTAGAATACTACAAATTTAGCTGCAGAAATCGGGAAAGCAAGACGCGGCTTGAGGCCTTCCAGCACTTTGCCATTCACGTGCAAATCTACCCTGCTGCCTTTCTTGTTCCTTAAAGCTACGATTTTTCCTGCATCTGTAAATTTAGAAGTGTATTCTTTCGCATCAATCTTCTTTTTGAACTCAAATTTCATTTTGCCAAATTCCTTGTTGTGGCTCTTGAACATTCTGTAAAACTCTCCTTTTTTTGCAAGCAATGCATTGGTCTTTCCATGCTCTACCATTCTGCCCTCCTTCATGACCATTACTTCGTCTAGATTCACAACCTCATTTGGGTTGTGTGTTATGAAAATGGCCGTCTTTCCACGTGTCAGATTGTTTATCGCATTGTACACCTGCATTTCGCTCACAACATCAAGATTCGAGGTGCATTCGTCTAATATTATCATGTCTGGCTTCTTTATCATCGCCCTGGCTATTGCAATCTTCTGCCTCTGCCCTCCTGATAAAGACATGCCTTTCTCCCCCAGGAATGTATCATAGGCGAGATCCAATTTCATCATATCATCGTGTATATCCGCAACTTTTGCCGCGATTATTACATCCTTTTCTCCTGCGCGCAATGTTGTCCCATAACGTATGTTGTATTCTACGCTATTTTCAAAAAGCGAGAGATCTTGCGGCACATATGCTATCTTTTCGCGAAGATGTTTCGTATCTATATCCTTGATATCAATTCCGCCTATTTTTATTGATCCGCTATTCACGTCGTAAAATCTAAGGATAAGTTTCGAAATAGTTGATTTTCCAGATCCGCTCCTGCCCACTATCGCGATCCTGCTACCTTTTTTTATTTTAAAATTAAGGTCGTCGATTAAAGGATCAAATGGCGTGTATCCGAAACCCACGTGCTCAAATGATATATCATTATCAAGGCTCGGTTTTTTGGGATTCTCCTGTTTTGCTATATCTGGTTCAGTTTCAAGTATTTCTCTAAGCCTATCTCCGGAAGTTATCCCCTGCTGGATAAAAGGAATTACGTTGCCTAAATTATTTACTGGACCGTAGAGGAGCGCGGTATATGCGACAAAGGCCGTTATGACACCTATTTGTATCACCCCTCCTATGACAAGATTGCCTCCCTGCCACCATATGACAATTGTTGCTATAGTGGCGATAAAGCCTATAGCTGGAAAATAAGTGAGATTAAGAGTGGTTACTCCCATCGCAGCGTTGTATAATTCGCCCAGAAGTGAATCTAGATTAGCTCCCTCAAAGTCCTCTTTTGCCGATGCTTTTATTATTGGGTAGTTTGGTATGATGTCTGCTATGTTCGAAGTCACATCTGCGCTTCTTCTCCAATTCTTATGGTATATGCGTTGCGATTTCCTTCTGTAAAAATATATCGCAACTATTACAAACGGTACGGGTATCAACACATATATTGCAAGCGCCGGATACATCCCGAATAATATTATTCCAGTACCAATTATGGTGAGCAAATTTGTCATCACTGTGGGTATTCCCCAAACCATCAGCCAGTTGGTATTTCCCGCATCCGATGTCAATCGCGATAATACTCTTCCTGTAGGAAACCTGTCTATGAAAGATTGGGAGAGCCCCATTACGTGCCTAAATGTCTTTGATCTCAATTCGTTTATTATCTTCTGCCCAGTGCTGTTTAGTATGTAGCTTTGTCCTATGCTCATCAAGGTTATCGCAAGATACGACAAGAATAATACTGCGGTAAGTTCTTCGAATAACGGAATCGAGTGAGTGTTTGTAGTCAGTACATTATCTATCAATACCTTAAGCAAATAAGGGGGAACAAGCGCGAGCCCCGTAATTATGAGCGATAAAATCATTCCTATAAAAAGTTCCCTTTTATATCCAGATGCAAATCTAAAGAGCCAAAGCAAAGTCCCTACTTTGCTGCCTCTCCTCTTTCCTTCCGGAAGAAAATTCGGTTGCAGAAGTTTCCCAGTTTTTAAATAATTATTTATGGTTCCGGCAAACCTTCCGAAATTACCTGACTTCTTCTTACTGAAATACGCTACTTCCCTCTCTTCGTCGCTGTGCGTAAGGACAACAAGCTTTCCTATTCCGATCCCTTCATCAACCCATGCTTTTTTTATCCTATCCAGTTTCTCCGAAAATATTTTTGTACCATCCTCAGACGTAACCTCAATCCGTTCTCCAAAGAGCACTACTGATTCGGATCCAAACACAAGCTCGTGTGTCAAATCTGTCTTAATCTCTATCTCCATAAAATCAGGAATTGGCATTGTTGCGTGTATCGTACAACAAGCAAACGAACCCCCATAATTGTCATTTAAATTACTTGATAAAGGCCAATATCTCATTCACTCTTTTGATATCGGCAACCAAACCTACCGATTCTACCACTTTGCATATATTCTGTGCTGTAACCTCCTTGCCCTCGGCCACAAGTAAGTAATATGCGTATATGTAAATCAAATGGCTCTTTGGGCTAGACTGAATTATGAGGTCGATTAGTTTTTCATCCGGCTCCATGCCAAGGCTAATCGCTACGTTTTCGACGTTCTCTCTTGTTATCTCCCTTCCTGCAAAGCTAAGGAATGCCTCTACATGTATATACTGCATTATTCCATCCTTGATATGTCCTGCAACTTCCTTGTTCTTCAAAGTGCTGTCAAATCCATACAACATCAATTTCTGAGTTGTATCCGAAAGAGAGACAAGCAGGGCTTTTAGGGCGAGATACCCTGCAGCGTAATAAAGGTCGTTGTCCTGGGGCGGTATTATAAGGTCGTTTTCGTCCACGATAAAGCCATGTGCAAAAGCACAATATATCATTGCCGAATAAAATTTATATATCCCCTCTGGTAAAGGTCGGGCTATGAAATTTACCTAAACTGCTTTATATCATTAGTGCCAAAATCATACTCGACCATCTCTGGCGAATTACATGGCTAAATTAAAATTAAACAAACTTACTCCAGAAGAGGAAAGAATAATAGTCAAGAAGGGAACCGAAGCCCCATTTAGCGGAGAGTATGAGAAGACATTCGAAGCCGGTACGTATGTATGCAAGCGCTGTGGTGCGCCTTTGTATAAATCAGATGACAAATTCGACGCGCAATGCGGCTGGCCTAGCTTTGACCAGGAAATAAAGGGCGCTGTCAAGACGATGCAAGATCCCGACGGCATAAGGGTCGAGATAGAGTGTGCAAGATGCGGGGCGCATCTAGGTCACGTATTCAAAGGCGAAGGGTTTACAGAAAAAGATACAAGGCATTGTGTAAATTCAATCTCCATCAAGTTCATACCAAAGAAAATCGCAAAGGACGTACGCTAAGTCCATACCATCACAACCCCCCCAATATGGTGCGGATAATTTACACCTATTTCGACAGTCTAACAACATATCCTGCAAGAATGAGGGTATTTAAGCAGTGGCAAAGTATTATACTAAAAGATGAAAATATGGAATTAAGGAAATATTTTAAGTATTATATTAGGGGCGTCGGAGTAGGATTGATAATAGCCTGGGTGACTGGTGCGTTAGCATATTGGAAAGTGGGGGGAAGCCCTACAGATATCGCACTTATAGAGTTAGAGCTTATTCTAAGCATAATCTTCCTTGCAATATCAATTCTTGCAAAAGACAAAACAAGGTGAGGATATGCAGGCATGGAGAAAAAACATATTGGAAGCCCATTTAGTTGAAGCGCTCGCCGTGCTTGAACTAGTCTTAAGTATTGCGTTTCTTGCAATCTCGTATCTTACGGGGAATCCCTACTTCAAGGGGGTTGGGATAGGATTAGTGATCGCCTGGGTTACAAGTGCGATAGCCTATTTATTCAAAAAGAGATATTCCAAGTAAAATAAGATAAGCATGGTAAAATACGATAGGGCGTTTCTGGACTATATGGAAAGTAAGTATAACGTAACATTAGAAAAAGCTACTACGGGAAATGAGATGGAGATAATAAGGTTCGCCGTTGCCTGGGACGTTTGGAAACAAGCTAAGAAAATCTATCAAACAAAAAGGCATAGTTGCAGCTGTTGATAATCATGGTTGGTAAAAACAAGGAAATTGTGCTCGGAGGCGGATGTTTTTGGTGCACTCAGGCAGTATTCGATATGTTCAAGGGCGTTATCAAGACAACGCCTGGATATGCAGGGGGCACTACCAAGAACCCCACATATAAAGAAGTGTGCAACGGCGATACTGGACATGCAGAAGTAATAAAAATAGAGTATAATCCGGATGTGGCCACACTAGATAAACTGCTTGAGATATTTTTTGCATCGCACGATCCCACTCTAGTCAATCAACAAGGTCCGGATATAGGTTCGCAGTATCGCTCCATAATATTATACGAGGATGAGAAAGACAGGAAAGTGATAGAGGATTACATAAAGAGCATTGCTGGCAACTTCAAGAAGCCCATAGCAACTGAGGTTAAGAAGCTAGATGCATTCTATCCCTCCGAAGACTACCATAAGGACTATTACAAGCTAAACCCCCTGCAACCTTACTGCATGTTCGTTATACGCCCTAAGATAGACAAGATAAAAAAAGAGTTTTATATGGCATGAACTGAAAAACTAAGATTTTATTTCAAAATGGTGAATAAATGAAAATTGATAAGATAGGGATTTATGGACTTGGAAAAATGGGAAAGAACATAGCCTTAAACATGCTAGATAACGGATACAAAGTCGTGGCATACAACAGGTCGCCTGAACCTAGAATTGAAGTTTCAAAGAAAGGAGCAATTGCAGTTTCATCTCTAAAAGAACTCGTCGGCAACCTTGCGGCACCAAGAATAGTATGGCTAATGCTTCCATCTGGCGATGCCACGTCGGATGCGATAAATGAACTAAGTTCAATGCTTGAAAAAGGCGACATAGTAATAGACGGATCAAATTCAAGGTACAAAGACACACTAGAAAGGTACAATGTGCTGAAGGCAAACGGTATAAAAATGCTTGATGCCGGATGCAGCGGAGGCCCAAGCGGAGCGCGCAACGGCATGTGTATCATGGTTGGTGGAGAACGGGAGGTATACGGGGAATTAAAAGATCTTTTCAGGAAACTCAGCGTTAGTGATGGATCATTATATACTGGATCTGCTGGCTCTGGTCATTTTGTGAAGATGGTGCACAATGCAATAGAATATGGTTTCATGCAATCGCTTGCAGAAGGTGCAGAACTGTTAGACCGAGGGCCATACAAAGGCCTTAACCTAAAGGACATATTCAAGCTGTGGAACAATGGCTCTGTAATAAAGAGCTATCTCGTTGAGCTCTCCGCAAGGGCGATGGAACACTATCCAAGCCTCGAAGGTGTGGAGCCTTATGTTGAAGACTCTGGGGAAGGAAGATGGTCTGTTGATACTGCGGTGGAATACGCAATACCTCTCCATGTAATCTCAAGCTCCCTTTTCGAAAGATTCAATTCAAGATCCAAGAAAAGAATATCAAATAGATTACTTGCCGCGCTGCGTCTCGAATTTGGAGGGCATGCCATAAAGACAAAGAAGTGAAGACAAAGCAGCTCTTAATTTAATCCATCTTGCACTCCAAATCCATAGGTTCCAGATAACCACTAAAATAGAAACCATTAAAGAACAGAGCTGGCATTTAATATCGAATTTCATGGACCTTCCAACATGGATAAATAAGGATGTCTTGCTGATTTCATTCTCAGCATTTTTTGCAGATCTGGGTTATCAAACCGCAGTTGCAATATTTCCAATATTCCTTGTAATAACTCTTGGAGCTTCGGCATCGGAATACGGTATAGCAAGCGCAATTGCTTTTGGCGTAGGATCCTTTTTCGGATACATAGGCGGGCTGCTAAGCGATAAGTATAGCGGCAAGAGGATCGCAATATTTGGGAATGCTCTAATCCCACTGATATCGCTTATGGCTCTTACGCAAAGTGTGACAATAGCAGTGATCCTATTCTCTGCGGGATGGTGGGCCAGGAATTTCAGAAGCCCTGCAAGAAGATTGATGCTCATTGCAGGTTCCCCTAAAAAACACAGGAGTAAGATATTCGGTTTTCTCCACGCACTCGATATAGGCGGGGGAATGATATCAATACTAATGCTCTTACTATTGCTATATCTTGGGCTTTCTTACAATAAAATATTGTTGCTTACAATAATCCCACTAATCATATCAACATTGCTCCTTTTACCTACAAAAGACATTAAACGCCAAAGCGGTGAATCCAAACCAAAAAGTCAGATTAAAATTACAAAGCCCTCTACAGCTTCAAGGAATGCCTATTACGGAATTATAGCGGCAACGGCGTTATACGGATTTAGCACTTACAGCCTTGGGTTCCCGATACTTACCATAGCCCAGCAAACTGGCAACAGCATACTAGGCATCGGGTCGTACGCACTCTACTTGGGGGTATCTTCAATCATAGGATATTGGATCGGGTCTAAGAACTACAATAAAATCAAGGCACTTTCATATCTTGGCTACATACTCTCGGGATTAGGCTCACTGATGCTGGGATTAAGCTATTTGTATGGGCTAGGGTATTTCGCATCGTATTTTGCAGTCGCGATATTGGGATTTGCCTTCGGAGTTATAGAAACTCTTGAGCCGACTTTGATTTCATTCATCAAAGATGTGAAGGAATTAGGCAAGGGGATGGGGGCCCTTTCAGGTTCTAGAAGCCTGGGCATCTTCTTAGCGAACCTTATAATGGGGATATTGTATATGGTAAATCCGTTCTACTCCTACCTCTATGCATCAATAATATCTGTTGTTGCTGGAATGGTGGTACTATTCATGGGTAAGAACTTCCGTTCATAAATGACTTAATGCGCAAAAGCCCCGAGAGGGAGTTGAACCCTCGACCTCTTGTTTACGAAACAAGCGCTCTACCACTGAGCTACCGAGGCGCATATAAATCTACCACCTAAAGTTTATAAGTGCTTTTGAGATTCCGATTTAGTCAACAAAATCAAAAAAGGCTCACAAAGATATAACGTTAGGTATATAATAATTAAAAACTATCTAAATCTCTAAATATGCTATTTTCAAATATTGGGATTATATGAATGAAGTGAGCGACCAAAAACCAAATGATCTGCAACAAGGCAGCGCAACAACGGTCTCAAACCCCCAAATATCTCCTCAAATTCAACAGCCACAAGTGTCCACTCAATCACAACCTAATCCTGGGAATTTGGATTCGGGGCAAAAAAATGCGCCACAGCCTAGTAAGAAATCAAATCCAAATTCAGCTATCGGAATAGCCTCGATACTACTTATGGTAGTAATACTTGCAGGTTTGGCGATATTTTTCTCTTCTGGAAACGGTAAAATTGTCTCTTCCAATACAACTACTCTTACTACGTCCTTATCTACAGTCAACACGACATTATCTACAACTGTATCTGTAATGCGTGCTACGTTGAATAATTGTACAACTATCTCTACACCTGGCCAATACACTTTGGGATCAAATATATTTGTTAGCAAGCCCGGGAACTGTATAATAATCAAAACAAGCAATGTGGAACTCACAGGCCAAGGTACAGAAATACACGGCGCTGGCCCTTATGTCGCAGTACCTCCATTCACGTACGGCGTTAATGTAGACAATGCGAATAACGTCATTATCTCTGGACTTAAAATATCTAATTTTTCATTTGGCATATTCGTAAATAACTCAAATAATGTGCAGGTGCTTAACAATAACGCATCTTATGATGTGGTTTCAGGAATATACATTCTAAACTCGTTGCACGACACCATAAATGACAACATCGTATCGTTCATACAAGGCTCTGGAGGAGCTGTCCAGCTAAACAACAGCTATAATGTGACATTAAGGAACAACATTGTCAAGACAAATGCGCAAATAGGCATTTTCATAAACGGAACAAAGAATCTATTTTACAACAATACCGTAATCAATAATCCTGTAGACTTAAGCTGCAACCCTCTTGCCGGGACTTCTAATACAAACATCTTTAGTTCAACAATCTGTTCAACCAATCTTGAATGTGATTTCCTAAAATGTTCCCTAAACAATATACCAGTCAATCTATCTTCAATACGCCTCTCTAAGGTGATATCGTCTTGTGGAGGGATATATTCGCCAGGCAACTATTCACTTGGCAGTAACTTATATGCGACTAATTATGTCAACACCTCTTCAGTTAATGGTGCATCTGAAACTTGCATAACCATACTCGCCCCACAGGTCAATCTTAACTGCGATGGACATACTATAGCAAATGCAGGCACGGGCATATCCATAAACAACATATACGACAATGTAACCGACTGCGTACTGCAAAACAATACATATGGAATTTCATCAAGCGGCCAGATAAACATTGACGTACACAAGGTATCAATATCAAAAGGCAAATATGGAATATACTTAAATCAAATAACTGGAGGCCACATTGGCAACGTTACGGTATCACAAGAAGATTACGGAATATACTTGTACAATTCGACAGGGCTTGAATTCTCTTCGCTAAATGCGACTGCAAATACGTATGGTGCCGGAATTTTAAAGAATCCTGAGAACAACTTTAAAAACTCCAATCTATTTGGCAACAGCAAGGAAGATCTCTTTTGCGATGCAAACACATATTCATCAACGTCTGCCATTTTCCAAAGCAGCGCATGCGGCATTACTGATTGTAATTGGGCGTCGTCGAGCTGCTCTACTCTAGTCCTCCCACCTCTTGCAAATATACCTATCAATGCGTGCAGTCCCGTCATATCTCCTGGGAATTACACGCTGCAATCCGACCTTCTTCAATCCAGCACGTGCATAAACATTGAGTCTAACAACGTGAATTTGAATTGCAACAACAAACTGATATTGGGTGTACATTCTGGCAACGGCATTCAAGTTAACGGAAGAAATAATGTTTCTATATCAAATTGCGACATTTCAAAGTTCTTCAACGGTGTCGAAATAAATGGATCTTCAAATGTCCGATTGTCGAATATGCTGGAAACCGGAGATAATCAAGGCATGTCTATATCGGCATCGAAAAATATCAGTGTAAATCAGTCAAAGGAATACAATTTAACTGGCAACTACGGAATGCTGCTCAGCGGCATAACAAACAGCAACATAAACAATGTCTCCTTGCAAAGCGGAAATCCATCCACTTACGGGTTCTTGATCAACAACTCCTACAATAACACCCTTAAATTCGACAATGTTAACTTCAGCGGAAGTTACGGATTTACTTTGTTGAACTCCACAATGAATACCATAGTAAATGATACATCTGGCAAATCCAACAAATACGACTTTTATTGCTCTGGCACCTCTACTGGCATATATTCTGAGAAAGGAACAGGAATAAATGCAGGTGTTACAAAGTATAGGTGTCCTTGGCTTGTTGAGGTGAACCAGTTTCAAACCTCTCAATGCTTCCCTGTACAGAAGAGCAGCACCGTGACGCTTACAAGCGATTTGGTATATCCTTACGGATCTACATGCTACACGATCAGCGGGATAAAGGCAAATGATTCTATAGTCAATTGCAATCATCACACCGTAATTGCAACGAATGGAGGGTCATTTTTAAGCGTTTTTAACAGTTCAAACATAGAAATTGAAAACTGCTATCTGAAGAACTTTACTAACGCTATTAGTTATATAGGCGGCGGATTAACACTTAGCGGAACGATAAACAACAATACAATAGCAACGTCCGCAAAGGCGATATACTCTAAAAAGACATTCAATCTTAACGTGTACAACAACACAATCTACAATGCAAGTTCATATGGAGTATATTATGCCGATGGACAGGCTGGGAGCATAGGAAAGAATAAGGTAAGCCAGTCCTACTCGTGCATATACCTTAGCAATGGAACAGAAGATAATGTCAACAACAATCTGTGCAACATTGTATCTACCGGAATAACACTTTTCAACAACACCCAACCTACTTTCAAGAACAACACCGTTCTTGGGGCCACTACATCAAGCTTTGCATGCGGAATACATTCGAACACAACATCAAGCTTCGCACAGGATCTCGGGGGTAATATATGTCCTTCAGGTAATAATAACTGTCTTTGGATGACAAATTCTCCACAGTGCAAACCTTCATAATCTCCCAAATGGATGAAAAAATGGAACAATTAAAGAACCAAACCATTATCGATGCACTCATGAACTGCACAGACCCAGAAATCGGGCTAAGCATAGTAGATATTGGGCTTATATACAACATAAAAATAGATCCAAACAATAATATTGACCTCACAATGACTATGACTAGTCCAATGTGCCCTGTTACGAGTGTCATACTCGCCGATGCGCAACTAAGGGTTCAGGCGGTGCCTGGCGCAGGCAATGTAAATATTGATCTAGTCTGGGATCCTATGTGGAACCCCGAAATGATGAGTGACGAAGTCAAAATGCAGCTATAACTAAGAGAGCCACATGGAGATAAACGTTATTGTAATCCCAAATGCTAAATCTTCCTCAATAACTAAGATTGATGAGCATCACTACAAAGTAAAAGTAGATGCTCCTGCAGTCGATGGAAAGGCAAACTCCCGTCTAATAGAATTGCTCTCAGATCACTTCGAGGTTTCCAAATCCAAAGTTAGGATAACAAAAGGCTCTAGAAACAAGGTAAAGACGATAGCCATATTGGAAGATGCCTAATACATGGCTTTCCAATCAATTCTGCCATACTCAAAGAGCTCGCTCTCCTTGAACCAAACCTTAATCTCCTTTTCTCCTATTTCGCCAGTCTCTGATACGTGAACAAGATTCCTAACGGGTCTTTTTTCCTTGTCTGCAAGCCCATATGTGTCACTTGCATATTTACCTCGTATCGTAGAAGGGTCTGCTTTTCTAGGCTCAGTTGCTCCCGCGATCTTCCTTGCTACGTCAGCTGCGGCGTTTCCTTCGAAAACTGCTGCTATTATCGGCATTTTTGTTATCTCTTTGACTAGCATATTCCTTATCCGCACGCCTATTTCGCGAGGAGTTTCATTTACTTCTATACCTTTTTCTATGTAAGATTTCTTTGTTTTTTCGCCAACGCTCAGCAGCCAGCTCTCATCATCTGTATAATGCTTCTTGACTAATTCGTCAGTGGCCTGAAGCATCTTAAGTCCGACTATCTTAAGCCCTGCACTCTCGAACGCATCGAATATCTTTCCAACCATCGCTCTCTCCATTCCGTCAGGTTTTACAAGAACTAAAACTCTTTCCATATTATCACACTAGAAATAATATCATAAATATAAAAATTAATGTTTACAAACACGGCAAATAAATACAATCATTTATTCCTCTAAAATCAGGGCTGAGAATATCCTTCTTCCCAACTACCCGTATACACAACATTAACCGCAGCTCCGTTGTTGTTATTCCCAGAGTAGTCGTTCGCATTCCCGTTGAGCGGCCACCAACCAACCAAATTCTGCGTATTTTGAGGAGCGCCTCCTATTCCTTCGTAGTAGAGCGCGGCCACATCATTTGCTGAGAGGGAGGTGTTGTAGATTTGGACGTTGGTTATCGAACCTTGAAAGAATTGTGATCCATCTAAATACGATCCTATACCAACTCCCGTAATTGAATTTGGTGTAATTGAATTCGGTGTTGTACTTGATATAAATTGACCATTAACATAAAGTTTTATTGTAGAACCATCATAGCTTCCGGCTACAAAATACCATTGTCCTACTGAAATTATATCATTTGGAACTTCGGCTCCAGCCCCATCGAAGATAGATACAATCTGGTTTGGTCTTGTAACAAGTCCACCTCCCCAATATCCGCCTGTAGTATGACCTATTGTTATAACACATTGGGAAGAGCATTGATTTGTTTGATAAATCCAAGAAGTTAAAGTCACTGGATTATAATTCAATGTTGGTCCAGATGAAATAAGTATGTAACTGCTTGCCCCGTTGAACTGTGCGACATACTGCGGCAACTCATTATTGCAAGTCCCTTCAAGGGATGTCGCAGCCACGGTCTTAAACACCTGGCACGAGCCTGGTTGCGCCTTGGGTGCGAAGTTCGCTGAATCGAATACGCCCATCTGGAAGAGTGCGACAAGCACGACAGCGATAATGAGTATGGCCCATCCGTAGGTCATGAGGTACTCCATTGCGCTTTGCGATTTTTTGCCTAGAGAAAAAGAAGAATTTTCCGCTTTCGCTACAATTTTGTTGTTGTTGTGTGTGTGTGTTAGCCGCATTGTCTCGATATGCATGTGTCAATACAATTATTATATTTTATCCCCAGCTGCAAGATCCGCCATGCAAGCCGAAATGCTCAAATTCAAAATCCCAAAGTTTTAATACCTGTTTAACGTTATACTCTTTTGTTCTGCGTTGATACTATGATAAGGCAGCCAATAATATGCGTTCTTGGCCATGTTGACCACGGCAAAACGTCACTTCTTGACAAAATAAGGAGCACGGTCACTGCTAAGAGAGAAGCAGGAGGGATAACACAACACATAGGCGCAAGCGAAGTTCCGATTGAAGTAATAGAAAACATATCTGGCGAGTTGCTCAAAAAGTTCGGAGCAAAGATAACACTGCCGGGGTTGCTATTCATAGACACTCCTGGTCACGAGGCCTTCACAAACTTACGAAAGAGAGGTGGTAGCGTTGCAGACCTTGCAATACTGGTTGTAGATGTGACAAAGAATCTTGAACCCCAGACATATGAGGCTATTAACATACTAAAAGACTACAAAACGCCTTTCATAATAGCGGCAAACAAGATAGACTTACTAACGGGTTGGAGAAATGCCGAAACAAGCAGTTTCTCGCAATCCATACAAAAACAGCAAAAATCGGTTGTAGATAACCTGGAATCTAATATATACAATTTGGTGGGAAAACTTAGCGAACTGGGATTCAATAGCGAACGATTCGATAGGGTAAAAGACTTTCAAAAGGAACTCGTAATTGTTCCAGTCAGCGCAAAAACCGGAGAAGGGATAGCTGAGTTATTGATGTATGTAACTGGGCTGAGCCAAAGATTCCTGGAGATGCGACTCAATATAGAAGTTTCAGGGCCTGGAAAGGGAAGCATACTAGAAAGAAAGGAGGAGAAAGGTCTAGGATCTACTGTCGATATAATATTATACAACGGAACTCTTCACGTAAATGATACAGTTGCATTTGCGACAACTTCTGGCATGCGCACCGCTAAAATAAAAGCATTGTTAAAACCAAAACCGCTGCAGGAAATGAGGGAGTCTAATAGCAAGTTCTATAATGTGGATTTTGTTAGCGCAGCTTCGGGTGTAAAAATAAGCGGAAGTGGGCTTGAGGAAGCGCTTCCAGGATCAATAATAATATCGACAGAAATAGCCGACTACGCACTAGAGGTAAAAAGCGAGATAGATGAAGTATTTGCGACAGATGCGAAAGGCGTGACACTCAAGGCAGACACTATAGGAACATTGGAGGCAATATCCAAATTGCTAAATGACATAAATGTCAAGATAAGCAAGAAAGAGATTGGAAGCGTGAATAAAAGGGATGTAATAAGTGCATTTGCGATGCGATCTACCGATCCATACAGCTCCGTGGTTCTTGCATTCAATGTAAATGTGGAACAGGATGCGCTTGTCGAATCGGAGACAACTGGGGTTAAAATAATAAACAGCAAGATAATTTACAAACTAATAGACGACTACAAAGAATGGGTTGAAATGGAAAAGCAGAATGAGAAGAATAATGCGGAGAGGTCTCTAACATTTCCTGGACAACTACACGTTTTGCCAAACCACTTCTTTAGAATATCACACCCTGCGGTATTTGGGGCCGAGATTGTATGTGGAAAGGTAAAGCCAGGTTATATCATGATGAATTCACAGGGCATTGTTGTTGGTAAAATAAAAGAAATTCAAGACAATGGCAAAGCAGTTTCCGAGGCAAAGAAAGGGGAGAGCTTTGCGATATCTATAGACGAGGCGGTGTTAGGTAGGCAAATAAAGGAAGACGAGATGCTCTACACCCATCTAAATGACGAGGCGATAAGCATGCTCAAATACAAATTCCAGCAGCTGCTTGGCGAAGATGACAAAAAACTACTTGAAAAAATAGCTGAAATAAAGAAGAATGCAAAGTCACAGGCATAAAGAAAATCCTTTTAGCCTTAACTTGATATAAAGATGTAGGTTATTCATATGGCAAAAACCAATAGACCTGCAAGGTCCAAGACAAATCCGAAGTCAAAACTTTTCGACACACACCACCCGCTTTCAACAGCGCTACTAGCTGCGATGTTAATAATATTGGTGTATGCTGCAATAACAATAGCAATTAAGTTTCTGACGTGATTGTTTTAAGCTTGCTATCTATTCCTATGCATTCTTTTTATAAATTCGCTAACAACAATTTACTATGTCAGATTCTGTAACAATAGATGGCATAACTGTCGGATATTCACAAATCGTAAGAAACGACATTAGGAACACGTATCTAAAATTTGATGGAGATACCTTGCTGCTCATTTCTAAAAGAAGATTGAAAAATCCCCAGGAATTGATCAAAAAACATAAAACCTGGGTAATAAAGAATTATCTGCAAGTAACTGGGAAGATGCATTTCTTCGATGAAGGAAGAATATTTTACCAAGGTACTCCATTTACTGTAGAGCGACAATTTTATGCTGGAAGGCCTAGAGTATCTATAAATTCCGAGAATTCACGTGTCATAGTAAAGGCAGCAAACGACATATCTGCGCATGCTGCAATAGTGAAGCAAATAAGGAAAAAGAGCCTGGACTATTCGGCATCGCAGGCTAATGCTAAAGCAGCCCAAATTGGCGTAAATATATCCTCAGTTAAGGTTAGGAAGACAAAAAGGTGGGGTGCTTGCAATAGCAAGAAATCCATATCATTCAACAGTTTCATATCCATGTTGCCAACCGACATATCTGATTATGTCGTATCACATGAAGTGGCGCACTTAAAGGAATTGAATCATTCAAAACGATTTTGGGACATAGTAAGAGAATTGTCCCCCGAATACAAGAGGCTTAGAAAAGAACTTCAAAAATACGATAATACCGAAAGGCCGATATTCAACAATATGGAAGGGTATCCCGATATAGGGCACATCTAATATTTTTCCAACTTCGAAATAATCCCTTTCAGTGCGCGTGTCCTCATCGAGTATTTAACTTTTTCTCTCTCGCCTAGTTCTGCATATGTCCTAGTCGAGCCTTCAGGAATAAAAATAGTATCCCATCCATAAGAATTTCCATGTTCAGATAGGGATATTTTTCCCTTCAGCTTCGAGATTGCAGTGATAAATTTTTTCCCATCAAACAACGCAAATTCAGTGACTGCGCAAGCGTCTCTGTTCTCACTGTCCTTTATAAGTTCCAAGATCCCCTTCTGCTTGATCCTTTCTAAGAAAAATTTGGTCAGTGTACCTGGCAGGCCATTTAGTGCATCTATCTCAAGACTTGTATCCTCTATCAAAACTGCCTCTCCAACCGCCTTGTATGCGTACTCGGCTTTGAAGCGAGCAACATAATCTATGTCGAGGCTTTGCGGTTCTATAAAATCAATGCTTATTTGCTTTATCCTTCCCTTCATGACCAAGCTTACTTCTCTGAATTTGTTTTTGTTTGTCGTGGCAAAGAATCGTGGCAATTTTGCGCCGCCTTTGCGTATTCTCCCTGCCATGATATCACTGCTTCCCTTTGGTTTCGCTCTGTCCCTCCCTATATACTTCAAGAGTGAGCTTGAACCTCGATACGCTGTGAAGCATCACTCTTCCAGTGCCTGAAAAGGTGGCAAGGAATATCCCTTCCTTTGCAAATAGTACTGATTTCACATTATCTATGAACTTGATTTTGAAATTTACGCTTGCATCATATCCTGCTATATGTCCCGGATCTGCGTCAAATGAATGCGTCCCGTCAAGATCGTATACTACTACATCTCCAACTGCCTGTATGAATACCATTCCCGGTCCCACAAACTTTTGCAATATGAGTCCTGCTCCGCCGAAAAATGCAGCTCCCATGCTAACTGTTTGTATTGTGAATGTCACTCCGCTCTCAGCGGCCAAGAATGCATAGTGTTCAGCTATAAACTCCTCTCCTTCTTTGAGCTCTATCCCCAATGTTTTTCCAGGAAGCACTCCTGCAAAAGATACGACACCTGGCCCATCCTTTGCCTCGAATTCAGTCAGGAGTGCGGCGTTTCCTGCAAACTTCCTCTCCAGCGAATTCACTATTCCACCTACCATCGTAGGATTCATGATGACTGTCGAGCTCTTTCCAACGAGCTTGCCTGGATCTGCGAATACTTTTTCCCCTTCCTTTAAATGTATGCTAACTAACTGCCTTCCCTCTAGTTTGTATTCCATAATATCACATTTTTGCTATAACTTCCATAAGTTCCTCAGCGTCTACATTCAGCCTATGCTCTGACATCACTTTCCCTATTATCTCTTTCTTGCCAAGACCATTGTATTGCGCGACAAGTTTCTTCAATTCATATGCCCCTAATCTCCCTATCTCCTTTTCGACTATTATTCTATCTACGTCCTTGCTATCCAAAGGTGCGTTCTTGATAATCTCCTCTATTCCCGCCTTTGTTATCTCTTTTTTTGCATACTTTCCAAATATATATATCAACGTGGAGTCGCTTATCTCATCTACTAAAATGCCTTGCCTCTTTAGTTCTTTCATCTTCTCGAGCAATATGGCTGCAACAGTAAGCGGTTCTATTTTCACATTTGAGATAATAGAATTGAAGGTCTGGAATTTATACGATTTGAGCATCTGTGATGCAAGCTGCTTATTTCCTATTAATTCCTCAAGCTGCTTTGAGCTTTTGTCTATATCCACTATGTCTTTTTTTGCTGATTTTAAAAGTTTTTCCTCGATAGCTACTGGTTTTGCGTCTGTTTCTGGATACATCCTCGATCCTCCTGGCAAAGGCCTCATGAAACGCGTTATCATATTCTTCGAATCTGCAGCTCTCGTCTCAGGCGGAATTCCCACAAGAGCATGCTCTGCCCTGTATTTTGCAAGATTTATTGCCTTTCTGGCTATGTCATCGTCTTTTGCACTGACTATTATGAATGCATCTCCATCGGCTAATGACAATTTTTGCCTGACCTCTGCAAGTTCCGATTCCGAAAAGCCATATTTACTCAAGTCCTCATCGCTGTGTATTATTCCGCGCACTCCGGCCATCTTCGCGTAATCGCTTATCTCGCTTCCAAGCCTCCTATCTGGATTAAGTTCCATCCCTATGACTCCGGCGAAATTTTCTAGCCGTATACCGTAAACTTTTCCTGCACTGCTTTTTATTACTCCAATTTGGGTCTTAGCAAATATGTCTGTAAGTTCCTGTGGCGCATGCACCTTCCCTCGTTTCTCCAAAATCACTTTTTTTATCTCTATCAATGCAAGCTGACGTTCAATCTCTCTGTCAATTATTGTATCCATGGCGTCTAGGTCCTGCATTCCCTTTATCTCTACCCTCTCGCCTCCTCGTATCGATATGTTAACGTCCTGCCTTATGGATCCTATTCCACGCTGCACTTTGTGTGTTAGTCGTAGCATCATGCCTATCTTAGATGCCACCTCTTTTGCCTCTATAGGATTTTTAATCTCGGGATCTGTATCTATCTCAACAAGCGGGACCCCAAGCCTATCAACATCATAAACCGCTGTAGAATTATCCGAACTCTCAATTCCGCAGGATTCCTCCTCTAGAAATATAGTAGGTATACTTATTGTTCTTTCACCGATTTGCAAGTTTCCGTTGTATCCCACAAGCATAGTTCGCTGGAATGCACTTGGATCGCTTCCATCAACCACCTCCTTCCTCATCGGTTCTATCTCGCTTGGAGCAATCGCATTTAATGAAGCCGATATAACAAGCGATATCATCAGCGCTTCTCTGTTCAATTCATGAGGTGGTTCCTCATCGATATCCACCAGGCACACATTGTCTTGAAACGTGTTGTAAATAAAAGTCCTATTCTTGTTACTCTCAAAACTAGTGGATCTATCTAGTTTTCCAGTCTCTCCTGCGACCGCGCGCTGCACCCGTTGTATCTTGATGCCAAGCGGTTTTGAAGATTCGCTGTTTAAACATTGGCAAAAAAGCTTGCGCTCAGTCTTGAGCCTTTGGTGTATCTCTAGCCCGCACCGAAATCCTATACTATCATAATATGCTTGGTCCTTCATAAATATCAGAACAAAACTTCGCTTCTCTCAGTTATCTCTCCCTTGATGTTCACACCTAGCAATTCCTTAGCAGCATGCACTGAATGGTTGCCTAGCAAAAATCCAAGTTTTACATAAGCAACTTCAGGCAGCATGTCCTCGCAGTATATCACTCCTGCATCATGCAGAAGTCTTAGGTTCCTGTAGACATTCTCATTTACTCTTCCATATAAGCACTGTGATGTCATTCCCACCACCATCCCCATATCTACCGCGCGCTTTATTGGGCCTATCCACGATCCTTTGGAAGAACTTGGGGATACTGGCGCATGCCCAAGGCCAGTACCTTCTATTATCAATCCCTTGTATCCCTTGGTCGCATAATAATCTACAATATCTGGATCCGAGTTCGGATACGCTTTTACTATTGCTACTTTTTCTTCAAATTTGGTATTTGCTATGACTTTTTTCGTTTCCTCCTCAACAATTTCCCTATGCTTACTTAAATATTCTATCTTTCCGTCCCTGCTCACTTTGCATATCGGGACGTTGTTTATCGCCTTAAATGCGTCTCTTTTGGACGTATGCATCTTTCTTACTTTCGTTCCCCGTATGAAAGAGCAGCTATCATCGGAGCTTGTTTCGTGCATGCATATGCCCACTTCTGCCACGTCGCTGCTTGTTGCAACGCGCGCTGCGCATATGAGATTCATGAATGCATCGCTAGAGCCTCTGTCACTGCTTCTTTGTGCACCAGTGAAGACGACTGGGGCATTGAGGTTATCTAGCATAAAACTCAGCGCTGCCGATGAATAATGCATTGTGTCTGTACCGTGTGTTATTACCACGCCCCGCATACCTTTATTGAGCATCTTTGCAGTCTCATGTGCTATCTTGCCCCACTCCACATGGGTCATATCTTCGCTTGCTATCGCCATTGGTTGATTTATCTCGATATTTGCTATGTCGGATAGTTCAGGCACTTCATGCAGGAGTTCGCCTGGCTTTATGAGCATGTGCACCCCTCCAGTGACATAATCAACCTTGCTCCCTATGGTACCTCCCGTATATATCATGCCTATGGTTGCAAGGTCTTTCTTCAATTTAGCATCGCTTTGCGGGAATGCGAATTCTCTCTTGCCTTTGTTTACGAGCGATATCTCCTTTATCAAATCAAGGCGTATGCCTATATTGTATCCGCTCTTTAGTTTGAGCACAAGAATACTAAGATCGCCTATCTCGGGCCTTGGCATAATCACGCCTTCAAAGTTACCGTTTTCGCTGCTTATCTCTACGGTATCCCCTACGCCAACGCCTGTCTTACCAAATAAGCTCTCCATCTCTTTTGAATACATATATAGAGTTATTGCGTTGCTATTTAATATATTTTCTACTCGGGCATCGATTCCATGTCGGATATAAACATAGGCGTAAAAAAGAGCGGAGCTGACAAGTATGCCGTAAGTGCAATAATATCCAAAGGGGGAAAGGTGTTATTGCTCATGAGACATGGCAATGACCAATTCCCAAACCTCTACGAGTTTCCGGGAGGAGGGGTTGAAGAAACTGAAACGCTAGAAGATGCCCTGGTGCGTGAAGTTTACGAAGAATCCGGGCTCAAAGTTAAGAGCATACTTAGGTATGTAGGCAGCCTAAAAGGCGAGATTCATGGCACAATGCTCAAGAGGTACACCTTTCTTGTGTCAGTTGAAGACTCTGATGATGTTAAACTAAGCCATGAGCATGAAAAATACGTGTGGGCAGGAAAGAAGGACCTATCTAACATAGAGCTTACTAGTTGGACCGAGCAGACTTTAAGGCAGTTTTGGGAGTAATTGCCACATTGCAGCCAAGTTTGCATGCAATAACTACCTTTATATACCTTCTAGATTTATTATAACTTATAATTTTTACACCCGGAGATGCTAATATGCTATGTGAAAGATGCAGGAAAGAGATACACAAACACGAGACATGCAACTACTGCAAGAGAAAGATATGCGTTAATTGCGTGAAGAGCTCAAGGCGAGTAAGCAAAACCACAAGAGTTGTGATATGCAAGGACGACTGGAGCAAAATCCCTAATCGCAAGGCCTTTAAGGCAACAGAAGTTAAGCCAAAGAGGGAAGAGAGGGAAAGGCGCTACTAACCTACTTTCTCAATGTGTATCTTTAGGGTTTCACCCTCAATATCGAGATCCTCAGTTATAACTGCGTCTTTTATTTGACCTGCAATTGCCTTTGCATTTATATTTTTCTTGATCTTCTCCACATTCTCCAATATCAAGCCATCAAGATACTGTGATGCTTGGTACCCTATCTCTATCTTATCTACTTTCCTAAGCCCCATGGTCTTTCTAAGCATCTGAATTCTCCTTTCAAATTCCCTCATTATGGCCTCTTTGCGAAGTTCTTCATTTATGTGCGGATCTACCATAACCTTGCCATATTTGAATACCAGCGCGTCATCA
>JAKAON010000041.1 GCA_021812185.1 Microcaldota archaeon | reverse complement strand
GAAGTTCGGTCCGGTCCATAAGCTCTACTGTCCTATTCTTGTAATAATATTTGAGCAAAGATGGATCTCTCATGTTGCTGTATGCAACTGCAGATCTCTTCACTTCAAATTCGTAGTCTACCATAAAATAAGCACTAATATTAATTAAGCTTGCAGATTATAAAACATTATCTGGTGGTATCATTGAAAGTTGAAGCAAGCGGCTTCCTTCCGGGGAACGATGGTGTGTGCGCTGTCCTAATATACCGCAAGGAAGTGCTTTTGATAAAACGCCATTGGTTGCCCATAATACGCAATCCAAATATATGGTCGTTCGTGTTTGGGACCAGGGAGAAGGGAGATAGCCACGAATCCACGGTATACAGGGAGATAGAAGAAGAGACAGGGATTAAAAAAGAGCAGCTAAAGCTTGTATCAAAACCTATAGTAACAAAGCTATTCGACACAAAGTCTCCATCAAAATGGTGGTATAATCACTTTTACATCTTCAAGTCAACCTCAAGCAAGGTTAGGCTCGATTTGGAGAACACAGGATATAGATGGGCGAAGTTTGCCGAAATAAAAGAATCAAAGGATTACACAAACATATTTGTAGATAAAGAGAGGATAAATCGGCTGATAGAGCGTGCTTTGGATGAAAGGTAATCAAGTAAGTCAAAAACTCAAAAGGATATTCACGAGCCTAAAAGGTGCACAGGCAATTCTGCTCCTGAACACCAATTATAGGGATCCGAACTTCCTCTATGTGACTGGATTCAAAAGCGGAATATTCGAGATGACTTTTACAATAATAAAGAGAGGCGAAGTAGAAGTGCTTGCAAACGAGCTCGAATACGCCACTGGCAAGTCCCAGGAGACGCGCAATCTCAAAGTGCTAAAGATATCAAGCTCCAAGCAGCAAAGGGCAAGGCTGCAAAGCGCCATAGCAAAGAAAAGCATAGCCCTAAACGAGCCTTTCATACCATATACTTACTGGGCAGCAATCAAGAAGAGGTACAAACCCACGAGCATACTCGATGCCTCGCAGGCATTTGAGGAGGCAAGGCTGATAAAGGACGATTATGAAATAGGGTGCATATCAAGGGCAGTGAGCATAACTAAGAGGGCCCAAGAGCAGATAAGGAAGCACTGCAGGATCGGGATGAGCGAGAAGGAGCTGGCCGATATATTCGATGACATATCATCAAAACTCGGATCACACGGCCCGTCATTTGAGACTATAGTGTGCTTTGGCAAGAACGCCGCATACCCGCACCACTTTCCTAGCGATGCAAGGCTTAAGAGAGGAGATTTCGTTTTGATAGATGCAGGTGCAAAGTTCAACAACTACTGTTCCGACATAACAAGGACATTCATATTCGAAGGCGATTCCCATAACGCCAAAAGCAAGGAGAAGATGGACATGTATAATACCGTGAAGGAGGCCCAGCAGCTTGCAATAGGTGCGATAAAGCCTGGAGTGAAGGGCAAGGACATACACAAGATAGCCGCAGACCACATAGATGGCGCATTCGGCGGAAGGTACAAGGGCAAGTTCATACATTCCCTGGGCCACTCTGTAGGCATAGAAGTCCATGACGGAGCGGGATTCTCTCCTGGCGCAGAACAAGAGATAAAGCCTGGAATGGTAATAACTGTGGAGCCTGGAATATACATAGAGGGATTTGGCGGCGTGAGAATAGAGGATGACATACTTGTTACAAGGAAAGGGCACAAGGTCCTATGATAATGGGGAGTTCGGCTAGCTTGGCAGGCTTCCAGATTCGGGTTCTGGAGACACGAGTTCAAATCTCGTACTCCCCGTTTTTAATTAGGGGTTATATATAACTCGTTCATTTTGCACCCCCTCTATTCCATTTTCGTGGAATATGAGTATCTTAGCCTCGCCGTCGCCCTAGAAAGAGAGGGATTGCACACGCTAGTGGAAGTATAGACGCATATGGGAGGTAATAAACTTGTCAGAATTAAGCAAAGATTTATATATCATTATGATATATAATATATCACAGTGTTATAATGGTAAAGATACAAATAGACTTATCACCAGAGGAAGACAGAATAGTGGAGATATACAAGCTATCTAATAATTTCAAAACGAAACAGGAGGCAATAAAGAAGATGTTAGAGTACTTTCAAGTTGAAATTAAACCAAAGAACGTACAGAATAAAGAATATTTTAAGTGACAATAATGGAAGATTTAAGAAACTGGAAACCTTTGGAAAATACGGAGTATAATGGGTATGAACGACGAGACCGACATGGCCAAACAAAAAGAGCTTATACTATAATATACTTTAGAAAAGATGCGAATAGCGATTCGTTAGATGAATATTATGGTGGTTTTGATATAATAAACAATCAAGTTAAAATTTGGTATACTCTCAATGGCCAAAAAACCCAGAAAGTTGTACCTCGTTCAATATGTGAGTTTAGTAAAACTAGAGCGGGACATACGACTTATTATCATTTAATAATCTCTGAAAATACTAAAAAAGGTGCAATCATGAGTGAAAATAATAAATTGGAAAATGAAGATAATGAAAAAGAATATGGATTAAGAAATAAAGATAATGTGGATGAAAAAGTAGAGTTTAAAGTACGCCCAGAAAAAGCTGGAATTATTGAAAGAATTACGGGACGATCTAGTGCAATATATCAAAAGAAAAGGCACGAAGATAAACTTAATGAGATTTGGAAAGAATTCGACAATACGATACAAAAAATTGATAAGCAAGATGAGGAACTTAAAAAAGCATATACGAATATACCTAGTTTGGAAAAAACACTTAAAAATACAGAAAAAGAATGGTCTGAAATGCTAACAAGTTTAGGGAATTTGATTAATAAAAAAACTGATCATGAAAAAGGAATGTGGGAAATTACACAAAATAATAGAAAGAACAGGAGCATGAAGATAAAACAGAAGTTCATACGGGCTGGTGTGGACGAGATGAATTTTAACAGCATGCAGGATTACATAAAACAATATCCAGAACTTCAATCTTCTGGAATTATTGAAAAAGCAGTAGATAAAGCAGATGAGAAAAGAAAAGAAGTAATTGAAGCACAAAAAGAACTTGATAGAACAATCAGCACTTACAATCTTCTTCTAAACACTTTTGAGAAGCTTACTCGGGAAGCTCAGGACAACTTAGAAACATTTGAAGAACTTATAAAAGAGGCAGATGACAAAGTAAATAATTCTCCTTATAACAAAAGCAAATTATGGGGCAAGGTCTTAACAACTGCTTATGAACAGGAAGCAACTAGATTAGATCTCTTACCATACAAAGGGAAACTGAAAGTTAGAAGGAGTGATTTAGAAAGGGTAAAAGATGAACTCTCAGACTATAAGCGAAAACATTTTGTTGATAAAGAGAGCATTAAGTGATAGATGTGGATACTAAAAAAGAAAAGGAAGTAAAAATTGGTGGAATTTTGCTTATGATAGCTATGGGACTAGCATTAATAATGTATTTTTCTAGTTCAGGCATATCCGCTTCAAATTATAGTGGATATGCAGTTCTTGGAGTTCTTTTCTTAATGGGACTAATATCAACAATACATCCAAAAACTGGTGAATTACTCTTAAAGGCTCTCAGCAATATAGGTAGCAACACTTCGGAAGGGCACGTATCTCAAAAACAAAAGAACACTAAGAGCAGTACACAGATTTTCGGAAATGGGAATGTTGTAACCATTCACCATAATGATAAAAAATCGGGATCAGAGAACTCGGAATAGATGATCAGAATCGTCATTATTCGACTTGTTTATTCAATCGAATCCATGTTAAAAAGGTAACATTTGTGGCTTCTATATATAACCCCTCCGTCTCCTTCTTGGGGTTATATACTTAGGACATTTCGAACATAAACAAATCTGGTAATTACATTTTTATATGAAGAAAAGAAAGTTTGAATGATAAAATGGTAACACAGAAATTTGTAGATATAGAAACACCTTATTCTGCTCCTACTTTTCAGGAGGTAGCTAGAAATATTAGATATGCAAGAGCGTGTGTTAGGGACAGCTTATTACGTGGAGAAGTTCCGTATGCATCACATTTATTTTATACTCAAACAGGGATTTTAGATGATAATATACCTGCTGAAAGGGAAAGAGGTATTATGGCAGGAAAAGCAATTACTGAACAACTAAATGCTACTACAATAGTTTATACTGATTTAGGAACATCTAGGGGCATGGAATTTGGAATAAAAATGGCTGAACAAAGCGGAAGGGAAATCGTTTATAGGAGTCTTGGAGAAGGATGGGAAACCGAATTTTCAGTTCACGAAGGCAAACATTCCCATAATGGAGTTTGGTAACATCTGTTATCTTTTACCTGTTTTGTTATAATAGTTAAAGTAGTGGCTATTTGAAATACCAATAAATTCGCTTTCTTCTAGATTGGTTGATTTTCATCAACACAAAACTTCTTATTATCTCTTATGCGCAAGCTTCGATATTATCCAATCTGATTTCAGTATTATTATCCCTATGACTGCGAATAACGATATTATTGCAATTATTATTGGCGTCTCTTCCTGGAGAGGGGATGACAAATTGACATACCCTCCGTATACGTCAGCCGGAGTTGCCAGCGTGCCGTTCGATACAAAATAAAGCGGCGGGTTTTGGGTAGAATTGTACGCGCTTACAAGGGCCGACACATTCTCAGGCGAATTGTTTTGGGCCGATATGCATGTGCCATTCACTGGAGGACTTGCACAAACACCGCTGTATTGCGTGGGGGCAACTACATCAAGGTACATGAAATAAAGTCCCCAAAGCAGGACAAATATGCCAATAAGTATTGCTGGAATTCTCTTCTTCCAGTATACTTCCTTTCCTGTATCTATTATTGGAAGCGATATTAGCAATATGAATAATGCTAGCGGCCCGAGCAAAAGAGATGCCGGTCCGAATGCGTCAAGCATCTTATCATTCACGTATAAAATGGCCTCTACAGGTTTTGTTATCATTATGCTTGGATCGTAAACTCCAGGATGTCCAAGAGGCGCAGGAAACATGAGCGCAAGCCCTCCGATGAAAGCTGCAAGCAGCAATCCGGATCCTGCAAGCAACTTGAGGTGAGTGAGAAAGTTCGAGTTCCCCTCTCCTGCAGTCTTTTTGGAAATAGTGTTCTTCTCCGCCTTTGGAGATATGCCAATCTTCTCTATCAGGTACATATGCATTGCAAGGAGAAGCAGCAAGACCACTATCATTATGCTTATGTGCATAACAAAATCCGGCCCAACCATCTGCGAGATAGGCACACTTATTCCGAAGAGCCCGGCAGTTTGCTGGGATCTTATTGCCGCATCTACTCCTACTTGGTCAAGCGGTAAAGTGGTACCAAGATAGGTAAGGAATAATATCACAAAGAGCATGAGCACTCCTATTATGTAGAGCATGCGCCTTGGTTTCTTGTAACTGCCAGTTATTATCACTCTGGAAACATGAAGGGCTAAAAATAATATTATGAGGTTCGCAGCCCACAGGTGCACGCCTCTTGCAAATTCTCCAAAAGGGAGATTATGTATTATGTTCAATGTGCTCGAATACGCCTGCTGCGTAGTAGGCACATAAAACGGTGCAAGGTACATTCCGGATATCAAGAGTATTATCAAGCATACTAGGACAAGTCCGCCGAGCATATACGGAAGCGTATTTGCATAATCCTGAATCGGATGGTCGAAGTTTGCCAAGAACCCGGATGCTGATGACTTCAAGTCCATGATATGTAATGGATGGAGAGATTTTTATATTGAATTACTCCTCACCTGCTAGTTCCAAATAAACAGTGCGAAAAACAATAATGGGATTGGCATTTGCGGACATTTAAGCCAACTTCCTGCAAATCGAGGTTAAGCAGAGCACTTATAGATTATTCGCTTCAAAAGAAATATGTAATAGTGATAGTATGAAAGGAAAAGTAAAGATGTTCGATAACGCGCGCGGCTTTGGATTCATTACCGGCGAAGACGGCAAGGACGTATATGTCCACAAGTCATCGGTAGAAGGTGGTGCATCGCTTGCCGTTGGAGACAGCGTCGAATTCGAAGTCGAGACAAACGAGAGAGGGCTCCGAGCAAAGAACGTAAGGAAAGCATAAATCCATTTTCGGATTTACTTAGAAATATCCAAATCCCTTCCGGGATTTGTTTTTTTAATTTACAATAAGTAGCGTCAGGAATGCCTGGCGCTTGCATATTCTAGTGCATAGATACTAATGCTACTAGGAACTGCGCTATTCAAAACGAAGTGCGCAAAGCAAATAGGTATCAAATACGCAGTTCAGGGAGCTCATCAAAGATGCTGCCTTCTGATGGCGAATTTCGCAACCCTATTTGTTAAATATGCGATATCTCACGAATGTGAGCACTATCCAGGTAATCAAATACGCAAAGAACGCAAGAATGCTATTCCACCAAAGGGAATACACGAAGA
>JAKAON010000040.1 GCA_021812185.1 Microcaldota archaeon | reverse complement strand
TAAGCGAGAAGGAGATGCATGCGGAGATGAAGAATTTCAGGAAGGAAACTGGTATGACCGCAGAGATGGCGGGAGTCGCAGGCATAGCTGCATACAAGAGGCTGATGCCAAATGGCATCACTGTTGCGATAATAAGCGGAGGAAACTCGTAGTATACAAATGTTTATTTATTTTTATGGAGATAGCTAAGAGATTGCATGCAGCAGGAAGGTCAATTGCAGAATACGTTCGACTCAATACTGTCATTTAAGCTTGAGAACCTGAAATCTTTTGTGTACTATTCATTGCCAAGGCTTGAAGAGCAGGGGATAGGCAACATATCAAAGCTCCCATTCTCCATACGCATAGTACTGGAATCCCTGCTAAGGAATGCTGACGGCAAATTCATAACGGAGGAAGATGTAAGGAAGCTTGCAAACTGGGATGCGAAGAACCCAGAAGATATAGACATACCGCTTAAAGTTGCAAGGGTATTGATGCAGGATTTCACAGGGGTGCCAGCTGTAGTGGACATAGCGGCATTGCGGGAATATGTAAAAGGCATCGGAGAGAATCCATCCCTGATAAGCCCGATCCTTCCCGTAGACCTGATAATAGACCATTCAGTGCAGGTAGACGATTTTAGAAGCAGGGATGCGCTCCTGATAAACCAGAAGAAGGAGATGGAGAGAAATTTGGAGAGATACAAGCTTCTGAAATGGGCCGGAAACTCATTCAACAGGTTCAACGTAATTCCGCCTTCAGGAGGGATATGCCACCAAGTTAACCTTGAGTATCTTGCAACATGCGTTGCCTACATATCAAAAGGAGGGTATTCCGTAGCGTTCCCTGATACCCTGATAGGCACAGACTCGCACACTACTATGATAAACGGGCTTGGAGTCTTAGGCTTTGGGGTAGGCGGCATAGAAGCCGAAGCTGCGCTGCTCAATCAGCCTGTAGCTCTAGCAACTCCGCAGGTAGTAGGCGCAAAGATTGCTGGAAAACTGCCTGAAGGCGTAACTGCAATGGACATGGCGCTTACCCTAACAAGAATCTTCAGGGAATATGGAGTGGTAGGAAAGTTCGTAGAGTTCTTTGGAGAAGGAATGAAGAGTCTGTCCCTTCCGGACAGGGCAACTATCTCCAACATGTGCCCTGAATATGGAGCAACAGTATCGATATTCCCTGTGGATGAGGTAACGCTTGATTACCTTAGAAAGACAGGAAGGAGCGAGGAGCAGATAGAGCTTGTAAAGAAGTATTTTATGGAGCAGGGAATGTGGGACATGGACTATTCGAAAATAGAATATTCATCTGTTATAGAGATAGACCTTAGCTCAATAAAACTTTCAGTATCAGGGCCAAGCCAGCCCAAGCAGCAGATACCTCTCGAGGGCATAGCAGACAACTTCAGGGACAATTTCCTGAGGCAGAAGGCCCAGCAGCCCAATGGCAGGCTGAACGTGAAGGATTACACCAGGTGGGCTTCCGAGAGCATGGCCTCCGACAACGGGCCTATAAAGAGCGCGCCTTCCCATTCAGAGGCGCTCAAGGCTGCCGCGTCTGTGGAGGGTATAGGGAGCGTAGACCTTTACGATGGAGATGTAGTGATAGCCGCAATAACCAGCTGCACAAATACAAGCAATCCAAGCGCAATGATCTGCGCAGGGCTGCTTGCAAAAAAAGCTGCAGAGAAGGGGCTTGCCGTTGGAAGCAAAGTCAAGACAAGTCTTGCCCCAGGCTCGCGCGTGGTCACAGAGTATCTGGCCAAGGCAGGGCTTGACAAGTACCTGTCCATGCTTGGGTTCAATCTTGTTGGCTATGGATGCACAACATGCATAGGCAACAGCGGTCCGCTAGACCCTGGAATATCCAAGGCTATAGACGAGAACAACATAATAACTGCAAGCGTCCTGTCCGGGAACAGGAACTACGAGGCAAGGATACACACTGAGGTAAGGGCAAACTACTTGATGTCGCCGCCTCTTGTGATAGCGTTTGCGATAGCAGGAAACGTGCTGAAAGACCTTACAAAAGAGCCTTTGGGCAAGGGAAGCGACGGAAGGGACGTATACCTGAAAGACATATGGCCGTCCACTGAAGAGATAAACGGAATCGCGAAGCTTATAGGCGCAGACATGTTCTACAACGAATACAAGGATATATACGGAATCAACAGGTACTGGAGCGATCTTGAGAGTCCGGGCAGCATAACTTATCCATGGGACCAGGGCAGCACATACATAAGCCTGCCTCCGTTCTTCGACGGCTTCGATCCAGCGAAAGCCGCTGAAGTAAACAGCATAGAGAATGCGGCAGTGCTGGCAGTATTCGGAGATTCAGTATCTACAGATCATATCTCTCCAGCTGGCGCCATATCAGAGATCTCTCCGGCAGGCAGATACCTTGCGGAAAAGGGCGTGAGCAAAGAGGATTTCAACACTTATGGATCCAGAAGGGGGAACCACGAAGTGATGATGCGCGGTACGTTTGCCAATGTTAGGATAAGGAACCTTCTTGTAAATAGAGAAGGAGGATATACAATGCATTTCCCTGGCAACGAGGAGATGAGCGTATACGACGCGGCAATGAAGTACAGGCAAGAGGGAAGAGATCTTGTCGTCATCGCAGGCTCAGAGTACGGCTCAGGCAGTTCCAGGGATTGGGCAGCCAAAGGGCCTTCTCTTTTAGGGGTCAAAGCAGTTATAGCAAAAAGCTTTGAAAGGATTCACAGGAGCAATCTTATAGGCATGGGCATACTTCCTCTTCAGTTCGGGGCAGGGCAGGATTTCGATTCCCTATCCATCAATGCCTCCAAGCCAATATCAATAGATATCCCAAAAGATCTAAAGCCCAGGCAGCAAATGAAGATTAGGTATTTCAAGAGGGGAGGCGCAGGGCAGGACGAGGCTAGCGTTGTATCAAGGCTGGATTATCCAATAGAAATAGAGTATTACAAGGCAGGCGGAGTTCTGCATTACGTTCTTAGGTCGATTCTCAATGAAAAATAGAAGATGGAGGGTAGCGGTACTGCCTGGAGACGGGGTAGGGCCTGAGCTTATGAAGGCATCTCTTCCGGTGCTTGAACGTGCTGCGGATCTTTTTGGAATCAGGATTGATACAGATATAGGGGAGGCAGGGCTTGAGTGCATCGGCAAATACAAGACCAACCTACCTGAGAAGACCGCAAAGCTGCTGCGCAGCTCTGACTGCGTGCTGAAGGGACCAATGACTACTCCTGAAGGAAAGGATTCTGAGGTGAGCGCAGCAGTGAAGATAAGGAAGATGTTCAGGCTTTATGCAAACGTTCGGCCATGCAAGAGCATTGACGGCATAGATTCCATTGGCAAAGGGACAGACCTTGTGATAGTTAGGGAGAATACGGAAGGGCTTTATTCCGGCATAGACGCGATGGTGTCAGATAATATGGCTATAGGCTTCAGGATCATAACCCGAAAGGCGTCGAGAGACATAGGCACGTATGCGCTCTCTCTTGCCATGAAGAGAAAAAGGCATCTCACAATAGTGCACAAGGCGAACATACTCAAGAATACGGATAATCTGTTCAAGGGAGAGATACTCTCTGCTGCAAAAAAATATCCTATGGTAAGGGTTGACGAGGCGCATGTAGATGCTATGTCGCAATGGCTCATAAAGAATCCTGGATCATACGATGTAATAGTCACTGAGAACATGTTCGGGGATATACTCTCCGACGAGGCGGCGATGATTGTAGGGGGAATAGGCACATGCCCGTCAGCAAATATAGGCAAAAGCTTTGCAATGTTCGAGCCAGTGCACGGCTCTGCGCCGAAGTATGCAGGAATGGACAAAGTAAACCCCATAGCAACCATACTCTCGATAAAGATGATGCTTGACTGGATGGGATTCGGGGATGCGGCAAAGGCAGTGGAGAAAGCTGTGCAATATTCAATATATCGGAAGATAAAAACCTATGATATAGGGGGAAATTCCAAAACATCCGAAGTAGGGAGATTCATCGAAAGGGAATTAAAGAGGCATTGAGAATATGGCGAACCAAGGAGCTGGAGGAGGATGCGAATGCGGGGGCAGATGCAGGTGCGGATGCGTTATGGAATGCATGTGCATCGAGGGCTGCATGTGCGGATGCACGTGCGCAGAAAGGAGAAAAAGCAGGGGCAAGCTGTATTGATTGTCCATGGTGAGAGCGATGCAGAAGATGCTGAATGAGGTGGAGTTCAGGATATCTGCCAAAGACCTTGGCGAGCTCATGTCCGGCAGCTTCTGTGGCAGATGCTTCTGGATAAGGAGGCATTTCAAGGTTCCATACCAGAGGTTTCCAGGAATATTCAGTTCCATAGACGCGCATACAAAGAAGGTTGTGAGGAACTACGTAAAGGAATACCACAGGCTGCCAAAATGGGACTCATTCATAGGGGCGCTGTCTTTGGTAGAGTTCAAGGCATCGGAATTCAGGTTCTATGACAAGGAGACAAGATCGCTCCTGACAGGAATACCTGATGAGGTGTTTGCCAAGGACGACGGCTCTTACGTAATAGTGGATTACAAGACCGCAAAGTTCACAGGCGCCCAGGATTCGCTCATGCCAATATACGAAGTGCAGCTCAATGCATATGCGTTCATATCCGAGAATATAGGATATTCCCCTGTGCATGGCATATACTTGATATATTTCGAGCCGCCAAATGCTGCCGAGAGCGGCGAAAAGGCTACAGAATCCGGCCTTGACATGAAATTTTCTGCAACAATGATCAGGCTCGGCAGGAACGTTGACGTGCTTAAGCTTTTGCGCAAGGCAAAGGAGATATTCTGCGGGGAGATGCCGGCTGGAAGGCATGGATGCAGCGATTGCTCAAGCATAAACGCGATAGCATCAATGCTAAGCCACAAGGACTGAGCAGGATGCAAATGCGCTTCAGGGAAACTGCGGATTTATTGCCATCTCCTTCGATGCGGTGTAGTTATTGTCAAATGCCATTATGAAGAGCTTTGTATTGTTGCTTATGAGAGGCAGGGAATAGTTGAGCATGAATGCATGCGAAGGCGTGCTGCTGATTTCGTTCCTGAGAAAATACGCATAGCCATTAGGGCTCCTGCTCGCCACGTAGAATGAGACATTCCTGCCGTACATTTGCTGCTGTGCGGTCAAATTGATAAGCACGCCTGCCATGGAGAACTGTCCAGGATACTGCCCCTGCGAATAAAGCACTGGCATTATGCTGCTTATGCCTATCTGCGCGCGGCTTTCGTAGTAAACATGCAGTACAGCTGCAAGCACGACAGATACCACGATAAGTGCAATAGCCGCAGCATATGCAAATCTCCTGAATCCGCGATTTTCCGCCGGTTTTTCTCCGCTTCCGTTCCCTTGAAAATATACTGCAAGCAGAAGGGGAACGAATGCAAGCCCGTATACTGTTATGTTCCTCCAGAGCAGGAAGAAGAGCATCATCGGCACTACAGCTATCAATGGCATAAGCCTGCGCGGATACAGATAGACTCCAACCGAAGAGATGAGAAGCGCCATTCCTGCAACTGCAGTGAAATAGTATGACGGCAGGCCGAAGAACGCAGCGCTAAACTGCGCAATATTAAGCCCGTAGAGGGCATAATGCTGCTCGAACGGAAGCAGGATGCCATGCAGCGTCTGCAAAGGCGAGATAAGTATGAAGTAGGAGTTAGTAGCAAGGAACACCGCAATTCCGGAGATTGCCGCGTATGCCGTGCTTTTTCTTCCGTTTTCCCTTATGGAGAGTGCTGCGAACAATGGAACTGCAAACCACGATATCTGGATCGTTGCCGCAGAAAGACCGAAGAGGGCTCCAGACAGAAGCGGCCTTTTCCTGAATATGAAAGACAGAAGAAGCAGCAAGGAGACTGCAAGGTAAGAGTTTATTGTGCCTATGAATGCATACGAGATGCCTAGCCACGCGCCAAGTATGGCAAGCGAATGCATAGAGTAGCCGGATCGCATATACACTATCAGGGCAGAGATTGTGGCAACCAGTATTATCAGGTATACAAAACTGAACATGGATGTTATGCCAAGCAAAGGCAGGAATACGTATGGAAGAAAACTTAGCGAAGGATAGTCATACGCGAACTCGTAGCTGCCGTTTAGCAGTATAGTCGGCTGCACATGCGAAGCCTCGATAAACGGCTGCATGCTTATGCCGTATGGATTTGCGCCGTGCGCAAATGCGCTCGCTGCGTAGTAATTGAAAATTATTTCGTCAGGCCCAGACCATGGCGATGGATACACCATATACATTATGAAGTAAGCCGCAATGGATATTGCCGCGGCAAACGCGAAAAGAGCTGCAACGCATTCAAGCGCTCCTTTCCTATCAAGCCTGATGCTCCTTGCAAATTTCCCGAAAGCATAGATCATCATGGCGGTAATTGCGGATGCGGCTGCCACAAGCGCAAAAGGAGTCATTATCTGGGAAATGAATCCGGGCGGCAGATGCGTGTACGCTATTTCATATGCTATTGCAGCAGCGGAGACTGCCGAGGATGCGACCGCAATCTCCTTCTCCTTCCAATCCGAGATTGCGGGATACGCAAAGAGCGCTCCT
>JAKAON010000039.1 GCA_021812185.1 Microcaldota archaeon | reverse complement strand
GGCAGGAGCGCATGGCAGGCTGGCAACAGTCGGAGTCGGAGACATCGTAATAGCGAGCGTCAAGAGTGGCACACCGCAATACATAAAGAAGAAGGTCCGTGCGGTCATAATAAGGCAGAAAGCCACCATAAGGAGGGTGAGCGGCATGCGTGTGAGGTTTGAGGACAATGCAGCCATACTTATAACAGATACAAACCTACCAGTTGCTACTGAGGTAAAAGGCGCAATGGCAAGGGAAGTCGTCGAGAGGTTCATAAAGCTCGCAGGCATAGCGTCCAGGGTGATTTGAATGATAACAAGCAGCAAACCCAAGGTGCAGAGGCGTTTCAGGGACAATGCACCTATGCATATCAAACAGAAATTCGCGCATGCACACATAGACAAGACGCTGGCCAAGAAGCTCAAGATAAAAAAGAGAAGCGTGCAGTTGTCTAAAGGCGATACGGTAAAGGTAGTAAGAGGCCAGAAAAAAGGGTCAAACGGCAAAGTGACAAAAGTGGACCTTAGGAAAGGATTTATATATGTTGACGGGCTAACGAAAAAGAATGCCAGAGGCAAGGAATTCAATATACCGATAAAGGTAAACAACGTTTACATAACCGACCTTAACCTGTCAGACAAGGTAAGGGCAGCGAAATTGAACATGAAGCCCGTAATCCCGGAAGCAAAGGAATCCAATGGGGAGAAGCAGGTCATTGATGCTGAGGCGTCAAAGGCAGAGTGATATTTATGGCAAAGAAAGGCAATGTTAGACACGTAAAAAGCATGAACGCTCCGGATTATTATGGAATCCCGAAAAAGGAGAGCAAATATGTAATAAAGCCGGCAGCAGGAAGGCATAGCGCTTCTACAAGCATAGCGTTGCTCTTAGGAGTGAAGAAGATGGGCAACGCCAAGACATCAAGAGAGGCGCTCAAGATTATAAAGGGAGGCTTGATAGCAGTAAACGGAAAGATAGTGAAGGACGTAAAATACCCGATAGGGTTCGGAGACGTTATAGGCACTGCAGATGGCAAGCTAGCCAAATATGTCAGCATAAACAAGCAGGGGCAGATAGCATTCGAGAATGCAGAGGGCAAGGACTATCAGTTGAGATACAAGATAATCAACAAATACAAATCCAGCAATGGCACGATCATGGCGAGGCTGCATGATGGCAGGACATTGAAACTGGAATCGGCAAAGGACGTAAAAGTTGGCGATTCTGTAGAGATATCAAAAGAGGGAAAAATAAAAAAGATCCTGCATGCCGAGAAAGGGGCGCAGTGCTTTGTAATAGGCGGAGTGCACGTAGGAGAGGTTGGCAAGGTAGCTGCCATTACCCCTGGCACAATGCACATATCGGCTGCCGTACGGATAGAGCAGGAGAACGGCACAAAGTTTGAGACGCTGCTCAAGAATTTGATAGTTATAGGTTGACATTTATGGCAGATAAACAGAAGAAGGACAAGGGAGCAAACCCTATGAAAGCTATAGGCATAAGCACAGTCACAATAAATATAGGGACAGGCAATGACAGCCAGCAGCAGGAAAATGCCAGAAAACTGATAACGCTTATGACCGGAAGGAAGCCGGCTGACGGGATATCAAAGAAGAGGATCCCGCAGTTTAAGATATCCCCAGGTAGCAAGATAGGCGCATTTGTGACTATAAGGGGTGAGGATGCACGAAAGCTTGCAGCCAAGCTGCTGGGAGCAGTGGACAACAAGATAAACGAGCGGTGCATAACTGATAACAGCCTAAGCTTTGGGATAAAGGAATACATAGATATAAACGGGATAAAATACGATCCCAAGATAGGCATGCTTGGGATGAACGTCAATATAGCATTCAAGAGGAAAGGCATAAGGACAGGGCTAAAGAAAAGAGCCAGAGGTGAAGTAGGCAGGGCGCAGCGCTTCGTCACTAAGGAAGACATAAAATCTTACATAGGCAAGGAGCTTGGTGTAAGCTTGATAGGTGCAGTTTGATGAAAGTAAGAAACGAGGAAAAATTCAAAGGAAGGGGAATGCGCATGTGCAGGATATGCGGCACCAGCAGGGGCCTTATAAGATCGCACAAGCTTTATATTTGCAGGAGATGCTTCAGGGAAGCCGCAAAGAGCCTTAACTTCAAAAAATATGGATGATTCGAATGGATAGATTCTCAGATGCTATAAACACAATAAAGACGTGCGAAAGGATAGGCAGGGCCGAATGCAAGCTGTATTCGACGAAAATGCTAAAGGCAGTCCTTGACATAATGCAAAAATCAGGATACATAAAGGAGTACAGCGAATATAGCGAAAGGTACATGAAGAAGCTTGACGTAAAGCTTTCAAACAACATAAATGGCATCGGAGTCATAAGGCCGCGATACGCAGTATCGAAGGACAATCTTCAAAAGTATGAAGAGACTTATATACCGAGCAAGGATTTCGGCATATTGATACTATCTACGCCTGAAGGCATAATGACCAACCAGGAAGCCAAATTGAAAGGCACAGGAGGAAGGCTGCTGGCTTACGTTTACTGAAGTTGATATTATGGCAGATATAGACATTCCAAAAGGCATAAGCGTCGAGATAAAACAGGACAGGATAATTGTCAGCGGCAGCCTTGGCAAGAACGAAAGGCTATTCAACAATGCGATTCTCAACGTCAAAAAAGAGGGCGAAAAGATATCTGTAGGCACAGACACCTCGAAAAGGCTCCAGAAGAAAGCATCCAGCGCAGCTATTGCACTCGCAAAGGAGATAAAGAACGACATTGATGGCGTAAGCAAGCATTTTGAGATTAATATGGAAAGCACATTTGCGCATTTTCCGATGACGCTTGAAGCAAAGGGAGACTCGCTCATCATAAAGAACATGCTGGGCGAAAGGGCAGCTAGAACGGCGCACATCGTCGGGGACACAAAGATTGAGATAAAGGACAAGAAGGTCAGGGTATACGGCATAAAACTTGACGATGTCACGCAGACGGCGGCCAACATACGCATAGCCGTAAAGATAAGGAACAAGGACAACAGGGTATTCCAGGATGGCGTGTATTATTCATTGGAGTGATAATTATGAAAAAAATAATCAAGAAGAACGGATTGTCGAAAAAGAAGCATCCGACTTTCAACGTCCCAGGTTATGGCATAAAAAACAGGAAGCACGTCATGGCCAGATGGAGGAAGCAGCGCGGCATAGACAACAAGAAGAGGATAAAGAAGGATTTCATGGGTGCTGAACCTACCATAGGCTACAAGACGCCAGATCCGCTCATAGGCATAAGGGCAAATGGAAGGAGGGCCATACTCGTAAGGAATCAGGAAGACCTTAAATCCGCCCTCGAAAATCCAGATATCAATGATTTTGACGTGACTATAGCAAGCGCAGTAGGCAAGAAGAAGCGCATATCAATAATAGAGCTTGCCAGGAAAAACAATGTAAAAGTAACAAACGGTGCACACATATGAGCATAAAACTTACAAGGAGGATTGGCGCCTCGATATTGAAGCGCGGCAAGAACAGCATCCGCATAAAGCCCGATTCCATCGACGATGCAAAGAAAGCAATTACTAGGGAGGACATAAGATCGCTAATAAGCAAGGGAGGCGTATACGCGCTCAAGGAGAAGCATAACGAAAGCAGGTATGCGAAGAATCTTGCAGAAAAGAAAATGGAGGGCAGGAGAAGGGGCCCTGGAAGAAGAAAGGGAACAGTCAAGGCAAGGACGGGCATGACATACAAGAAGAAGATAAGGGCGCAGCGCAGGATAATAAAGGAGCTCAAGGCCACCAAAGCCATAGACAACGAGCTGTTCAAGGAGTTCTACGCCCTAGTGAAAGGAGGCACATTCCAGAACAAGGCATCGCTGATAAACCATATGAAGGGGAAGGGAGTTCAAATAGGCGATGAGCTGTTCAAGAAGCTAAAGCATATGTGATATTGATGTACAGCAAGATAAACAGGAGGCGCGCAAGCGCATTGACCAATTACGACAAGAGGCTAGCCTTATTGAAGAGCGGGCTCACCAGATTGGTAGTTAGGAAAACCAATAAGAGCATAATAGCACAGTTGGTGGGATACAAGAAGGACGGGGATTACATCATAGCAAACGCGAATTCCAGCGAACTGAAAAAATTTGAGTGGATGCCGCATAGCAACATACCAACAGCATACCTGACTGGAGCATTGCTTGCAAAAAAAGCCAAGGACAAGAATGTAGGCGAGGTAGTGCTTGATATGGGAGTTTACAAGCCGGTCAAGTACAACGTCATATTTGCAGCAGCGAAGGGATGCAAGGACAACGGATTGAAGCTTAAGGAGAATATAGAGTTCAATGAGGATAGGCTGAATGGCAAGCACATATCCGAATATGCAAAGGCAGATAAGGAAAACAAAGTGCAATTCAGCAGTTATGCGACGGCCAAGTTCGACGTATCTAAACTGGACGAGATATTTGATTCTGTTAAGAAAAAGATTATAAACGAGTGATTATTTGGCAAACTTTAAAAGCAGACGCTACAACAACGAAGCACAGGCATTCGATGTGAATGGCTGGGAGCCGGTTACGCTGGTCGGCAAGATGGTCAAGGATAGGAGTGTGACCTCAGTAGAGCAGATATTCAGCATGGGCAAGAATATTGAAGAGGTCGGCATAGTAGAAGCGCTGCTGCCTGGCATGAAAAGCGAGGTTATAGAGATAAAAAGCGTACAGAGGATGACAAGAAACAACAGGAAGCAGAAGTACAGGGTAACATCTATAGTAGGGGACAGCAACGGCCACGTAGGCGTAGGCATAGCCAAGGACGTAGAGGTCAAGGCAGCCATAGACAGCTCCATAAAGAATGCGAAAATGAACATAATGCCCATAATATTTGGGTGCGGATCGTGGCAGTGCACATGCGGCAAAGGGCACAGCCTTCCATTCACAGTCCAGGGAAAATGCGGAAGCGTAGAGGTAATACTTAAGCCCGCGCCGAGAGGCCTTGGCATAGCTGCAAGCAGGCCGGTGAGGATGATGCTCGAACTGGCTGGAGTTAAGGACATATGGAGTTTCTCAAGGGGAAGGACCAGGACCAAATTCAATACGCTTATGGCGGTATCTGGGGCGCTTTCAAGCACACTGAAGATGAAGAACCTTAAGGCTTCCAATATAGCTGAAGTAAAATGATTGTAGGCGCTGTGAAGTTTTTCATATATGCAATATATAATATTTTGTTCAGATTTACAATAGCAGTTTATATTGGAGTGGTAATATGAAAGTTTACGTAGACAAGCCATTGTGCACAGGATGCCAGCATTGCAAGGACGTATGCCCGGTAGCTGTTTTCGAGATGAAGGACAGAAGCAAGCCGGATGAGGTCAATACAGATACCGCACCCGATAACATGAAGTGGACAGGGGAGAGCAACCCAGAGGTGCTTGCAAAATGGAAGGATGTCAATGATGGACACAAGCATTTTGCAGAGGCAAACGACGGCACCAGCGGAGGCATATCGGCAGGCGTAAACGGCGAAGCTTGCATATTATGCCAGGCATGCCTGATACAGTGCGAAGGCGAATGCATCCACATAATAGACGACACCAATGCAGAATATAAATCGATATATGCATAATCCCTTTTTATTCTGCTTCTTTTCTTCTTCTTTATTTTTACTTTGCTTCAAACTCTTCAATGCATGATTATTAATATTGCAGGCGCATATACCATAACCTAGTTCTGCAGGTGTGCGATATGATAGAATTCGTCGACAAGCCGTTCAGCAATTCGGATAGCTTAGATGTGCTGAACAGCTACGTGAGGGAGTGGTTTACCAAAAACTTCAGCGAGCTTACGCCTCCGCAGAGATACAGTTTTAAGCTTATCAGCAAGAAAAAGAATATCCTTATCGCAGCCCCAACAGGCAGCGGTAAGACGATGTCTGCATTCCTATCGATACTCAACTCCTTATTTAACAAATCATTGGAAGGCAAGTTGGAGCGCAAGATATACTGCATATATGTATCGCCGCTTAGGTCCCTGAACAATGATATATATAGGAATCTGGGCAAGCCCCTTGAAGAGATATATAAGGCTATAAAAAAGGATAAGGGCATTGACATAATAAAGGGCAATATGGCTGAGGTAACAATAGGCGTAAGAACTGGAGACACAAGCCAAAAGGAGAGAAGGCAACAGCTTTCCAAGCCTCCCAATATACTTATAACCACGCCTGAAAGCTTGGCCATACTAATAAACTCAGAAAAGTTTATGGAAAACATGAAAGATCTTGAATATATCGTAATAGACGAGATACACGAACTGGCAAACAACAAGCGCGGCGTCCACCTTTCCCTTTCGGTTGAAAGGCTCCAAAACATGGTGAAAAACGAGATTACCCGAATAGGGTTAGGCGCTACGCTATACCCTATGGAAGAGGCGGCAAAATTCTTGGTTGGATTCGGGGATGGAAAGCCGAAAGACTGCCTGATAGTGGATGCCTCATGGAGCAAGGAGCTTGACGTAAAGGCCATGAGTCCGGTTAAGGACATGATAAATTCAAGCAATGAAAAAATAGAGGACTCCATGTATAAGGAGATAAACGATATAATAAAGGCGAGCAAGACCACGCTCATATTTACCAATACCAGAAGCGGCACTGAACGCGTCGTATTCAACCTTAAGAGGAGGTTTAAGTACGGTGAAGATATAGCTGCACACCATAGTTCGCTATCGAGAGATTCAAGATC
>JAKAON010000038.1 GCA_021812185.1 Microcaldota archaeon | reverse complement strand
TTTTATCCTGCCTGACCTTGCATATGCAAACAGATCATTTTCAATACCCCATGCATCGGCACCTTTAATTTCCCCATTTGCTATAGCACTAGATATATTTTTCAGAAGGTTTGCATCATAAACTACTCTGTATAATCCAAATTGAGTATGATTTATTTTTATCCACTTTGACTCAGCTATGTTTATCTTTTTGGATTTTTTATCAAAAAGCATGGATCCTTGCTTTTTGTTAGATAACAAATAATGCACGGGTATAGGCCATGTTCCGGAATTTTTATCGCTCCCCAGCACCAAGAATCTTTTTTGGTTAAGAATTACATTTCCATAACTGCCGCTAACATCTATTATCGGATATCCAGCCTTGTTTATCCATGCAGTTGCAACTGAGACAGTATGCAATTTTTTGCCTGATTTTCTAGCGGCGTCGTCTATCGCACTCCAAAGATCATATTTAGTGGCATTTGAATACGAATGAGACCTCAAATACGATGTCAACCCATTTCTAAATACATCGTTGCCCACATAATTTTCTATCATGTACAGCACGCTGCCCCCCTTTTCATAACTTATCTCGTCGAATATCTGATCCACTTCGGCAGGAGTATTTACCTTTACGCTTATTGGGTGCGTTGATCTGTACTGGTCCGCAGATAAGGCTGTTGATACTGTGTCATCGAGATACTGTTTCATCATCTCCCACTTCGGAAACACAGCATCCATTGCTTTATAGCTCATGAATGTAGCAAAGCTCTCATTGAGCCACAGATCATCCCACCAGTTCATGGTGACTAAATCCCCAAACCATTGGTGTGCAAGCTCGTGAGCTATTGTTTCTGCAATTTGTTGTTTTATTGATACGGGTGTGCCTTTTTCTGTTGCAAGAAGAGCTACCTCCCTAAAGGTTATTGCTCCCCAATTTTCCATTGCGCCTGCAGCAAAATCGGGAACTGCGATTAGATCTAGTTTAGATAATGGGTATTTTATCCTGAAGTATTTCTGATAGAAATCTATGAATTTTTTCCCGTATTCAAGAGCTATGTGGGATTGGTCTTTTTTACCGGGAACAGTCACAACCCTTATCTTCAAGTTGCCTAATTCACCTTCTACGTATTCGAATTTTCCAACACCAAGATAAAGAAGGTACGTAGACATCTTTGGCGTAGTGTTAAATGTCACCTCTTTTAAAGAACTTGAAATTCTATCCACGACTTTTATCGCAGTATTTGAAATTGCATCTAGCTCTTTTGGAATTATTAGAGAAACGTCGAATGTTGCCTTAAACTCTGGCTCATCAAAGCAGGGAAATGCAGATCTAGCATCGGCAGCTTCGAATTGCGAAGTCAACATGTAGTGTTCTTTCCCGTTACTTACATATTTACTACGATAGAAACCGTACATTTTGTCATTGTTCTCTCCTTCAAAATCTATGTGGAGTATCGCCCTTCCTGAAAAACTATTTTTGAATACGAGTTCTAGCTCTTCTTTATCCTGATTAAATCTCTTTGAGAGTAATTTTATCCTGTTCCCTTTGGACTCTATATTTGCATCCAATATTTTCATATGTGACGCATTGATAGATACTTTTTTGGTCTTCTTTTTGGCGTCTATTGTTATTGCTTCATTACCCAAGAATTTGAAAGTCTTGAAATTTGTAGTGAACTTGAGTTTGTAATTTAAAGGAATTATATCTTTGCCCAAGGTTTTGTGTTTTTGATTATACATTGAACCAATATGAAGTTTCTTAGAAAACCTTTATATCTTTGGTTTAAAGCGACTATGTATAGTACATTGTCATTTTCTTTAAAATTTGAATAACATAACTTCTGAACAGATATATCGATGCGATGGGTATCCAAATTTTAGAATTAGAAAAAAAGACAAGATATAAGAAACATTTTTGTATTAATTATACAGAGATAAATGCGAATTTCAGATAAATACGAACATGAAATTGATAGTGGAAAACTATTTACTTCTAGAGAAAAGAAATTGCAAAGCGCAATGGAGTACCTCATGACCTACGGATGGGCGATACTCATTATCGCTGTCGTGCTGGTCGCACTCTTCCAGATGGGCGTGTTCAACTCGGCGAATTTCGCACCTAAGGCGCAACCAGGCTCGTGCCAGGTGTTTAGAACAACAGCTGCGACGTCTCTTGAAGGAACTTGTAATAATGAGTTGCCGCAGTATGTCGCGCAGTTCAACGGGGCGAGTAGCAACATAAATGTGGGTTCTGGTGGTAGCTTAACCATTGGCACAGGTAGTGCAACAGTTTCTGCATGGATTATGCCTAATGCAAATGCTGATAACAATAAACGTGGTATCTATTCTGTCAGCGCAGGAACAGGACTAATTTTTGCATATAAGTCAAATGGCGGGAACAATTTATATGTTGAAGCATATGATGGGGTGAATAATCCGTACGGGTATAGTTCTGTCTCGCTTCCTGTTGGAGTTTTTAGTTATGTCGTTATCACAAGAGCGGGTGGCATATTTATTTTCTATATCAATGGTGTCGCAGGTGGAACTGTTAGTGATACTACTGGCAATCTAGCCAATGGTGGCCCTATTATTATTGGTGAAGCACAGGGATCAAGCTCTAATATTTTTAACGGCTTAATAGCAAACGTCCAAATCTACAACACCTCCCTCTCAGCAAATGATGTGGCCGCGCTCTACTATGAAGGAATCGGAGGTGCTCCGCAAAATACGCAGAATTTGGTTGGGTGGTGGCCGCTGAACGGGAATGCGAACGACTACTCAGGGAATAACAACAACGGAGCTGCGACCAACGTGATATATACTGGCTCTTGGGCAAGCGCATATTCTGCGCCTTAACAGTTATCTGGTAACCATTCTTCGTTTTATTATCCTCTCAAGCTTGTCTGCGAACTCTTCCCTCTTTTCCTTAAACCGAACAACTCGAAGTTCTTTGTTTGAGAATTTTACGCGGAATTTTTGCCTTGGCCGTATTTTCCCGATTTCGGTGCTGTCATAACGCAGTATGCCCAAGTATTTGACTACTTCTATTTCTATCTCCTTCGAAGCATCTATTATTATGGGATTGCGATATGGCCCATCGGGATTTAGGAATGTGAGGCAAAGGACATTCGGAGATAAGATTATGGGGCCTTCTGCGGACTTGTTGTATGCCGTGGATCCTATTTGGCCGGTCACTACAATTCCATCTCCGCTCATTACATATGGGTAGATCCTTGAGATATGCTTACCGGACACTTCTGATATCCTGAAACTTACTTCTTCCATTTGGTTGTTTAGCCTTGCTTCATTAACCGCATAATATCTTCCTTTCTTGAATATTAGTTCTATTTTGTTCCCAAGGCGCTCGATCGTGAATTTATGCTTCTTGAGATTCTTTACTACAAAATCCATATCTTTTAAGCTTAAATCGGAATAGTAACCTACGCTTCCGTCATCATTGCTGCGTATCGGCAAGATTGGTGCATCGGTCCCTTTTGCTGCACGCACAAATGTCCCATCTCCGCCTATAGCTATGCATATATCACATTTGCTACTTCTTTTGAAATTATCCCTGAGGATTTTGAGCTCAGGATAATTTTTCTTTGCAACTATCTTAATTTTCATTATTACACCAAAAGGGAATTGAAACGTTTATTGATAGATAAATTCGATATGTCTTTATTTAGGATGATTTTCGCCGAGTTTGTTGTTGCTCTTGCGCATCATTATCTTATATCGCATAAAATCATTCTCGATATAATGATGTAGAGCATATATTTCATCGTTCTTCCATACTATAATATTCGCCTATTTAATTAATTTTTCCGTTTAACGCCCTTCCAACGCGAATGAAGAGCGCGAGAGATGGCGATAAAAACGCTTATAAATATTAAGGATAATAGTATAGCTGTCTTATTCGGTAAAAGTAGGTATCAGATTTAACTTTCTCTCTCATCAAAGCGGAGAATTAACTGTTTAAGGCAATATTTTGTGGTTTTAATGGCAAAAATGCATACTGGAGGTCATGGAAAGTCAAAGTCGAGGAAACCAAATCTCGATACTGCAAAGCCCATAGATGGGGCAAGCAAGGACAAGAAAGAGATAGAGGAGATAATAGAGAAATATGCCAAGCAGAATATGCACCAGGCCCAAATAGGCCAGGCATTAAAGGAAAAGCACAATGTTCCGTATATAAAACAATTATTCGGAAAGAGGCTTGGAAAGATACTTCAGGAGAAGGGAGTAAAGAGCGAACTTCCTAGAGACATGTTTGACCTTATGAAGAAAGCGGTGAATATGCGTGAGCATATAACTGCAAACCACAAGGATAACCATAACAAATTAAGGCTCCAAAGGACTGAGTCGAAGATATGGAAATTGTCTAAATATTACAAGAGCAAGGGCACATTGCCAAGCGACTGGAAGTATGATCCAGTTAAGGCTGCGCTGCTCATAAAGGGGAATGGTTGATTGGCTACTCAAAAATCTCAGGATAAATGGAAGAACAAGCGTTGGTTCAATATCTACGCGCCTAAAGTACTAGGTGGCGAGGAAATAATTGGAGAGATGCCTGCAGCTGATGAAAAAGCAGCTATGGGACGAATAATAAAAGTTAGCCTTTCTTGGATAACAAAGAACCCAAACAACTCTTTGATGAGTGTTGGATTGCGCGTTCATAAGGCAGATGGGAATGTGGCGCACACGCAACTTCACTATCTTGAGAGCAACTACAGCTACATCCATTCACTCGTTAGAAGATACAGCTCGGCCATATACACCAGAGATATAGTAAAAGATAAAGATGGCAAGGAGCTTACCCTTAAAATGCTCGTAATAGCAAGTGGGCATCTTGCAGACTCGAAGAAATCCGGAATAAGGAAGAAACTGACAGAATTTGTTACTGCGTATTCTGCTAAACACACCGCAGATGAGCTCGTCAAGGGGATAATAGACGGTTCGATGCAAGCAGAAGGAAGGAAGGGGATAGAAAATATTGCCCATGTCAACAAGTTTGAACTCAAGAAGATTGAGTTCTGAAGACTTGTCAGGCGACGATCATATGTTATCGGCTTTAGTGCGAAGCGTTAGCGGTTAGCTTATTCCGATTATCGCGACTCCGGCAACAATCACTATGACTCCTGCCCATCTAAGAGGGGATATTACCTCACCTAGCAACGCAGCAGCGAACACCACCGTGAAAAGGTAACTAAGCCCGCTGAAACTATACGCCCACCCAAGACTTGTCCTGCTTAGTATGTAGAAATAGATTATGGTTGATATCCCATATAGGATGAATCCTAGCAACACGAATGCCACAAGTTCGTATGTGCTGGATCCGGATACACCTGCTTTAAATGATAGCTGGCCAAATGCCCCTAAAAGAGTGCTCACTACCAAAAGGACAGCGAAGTATTTTTTGATGTTTACTTCTGCCATGTTGATCACTTAAAATGTTAGAGCCACCATTATTATGCCAAGCACTATGAGCAATATCCCCGCAATTCGCTTGAGATTCATCTCTTCCCTTAGCACGTACTTGGATATCAAAGCTATGAATATGAAGGAGCTTGCAAAGGTCGGATAGACAAATGATAGCTGGCCGTAGTGAAGTGCGACCAGGTATATGAGCAGGCTTATTACGTAAAGAGTCACGCCGAGCAGCATGCTTTTATTCTTAAGTAAGCGTAGGAAATGAGATTTTTGGACGTGGAAATCGCCTATGTTCTTCTTGAACAAATACTGTGCATATGCAACGAGAAGCGCAGCAACTAATGTTATCCCTATAATGACATAAAAATCCATGAATTAATTAAATGGTGAAAGATTAATAAATCACCATCGGCGACCAATTTTGCCCCTATGCCGAATTTCATATTCAATGTATGAGGGTAATAAACCTTTCTTTTTAAAGAGATATAATCAAGGTTGTTGAAATGGAATTGGAAGAACATGAAAAAAAGCCATTCATGCTTGCTGCACTTGTTGTAGTGCTCAGCATTGTCGCAATAGTAGCGTTCTTTGCTTTTGGTGGTGGACTCTTATTTTATGCAATTGCGATAATAGCAATAGTAATCGGGGCGTATCTAGCACTTCATATCTCAAATGAAGCTAAAGCAAATCAAGCAAACGTCGCCAAGAGGAATAGAAGGAAGACAGGATAATTGGTAATATGAATAAGTTGATAGTAGCTGAGAAACCTAGCGTAGCTTCAAGGATAGCTGCATCGCTAAGCGAATCGCCTAAAAGGAACTACGTCAACGGAGTAACATATTATGAATTAACCTACAATGGAGATTCGATATATATCGTGGCTGCTGCAGGGCACCTTTTCACTTTGAAGCAAAAAGGGGAGAACAAGAGCTACCCTGTTTTTGACATAGAATGGGTCCCGTCCTATACAGTAAATAAGAGTGCATATTTTACGAAGAAATACCTGGATCTTGCAGATTTGATAGGTAGGAAGTGCGAAGTATTCATAAACGCTTGCGACTATGACAGGGAAGGAACCGTAATAGGCACAAATATAATAAAATCGATACTCAAGTCGAACTTTCAAGCCAGCATAGGTTCGGGGAAGGTGAAGAGAATGAGATTCTCAACCACCACAAATTCCGATTTGATAGAAGCGTACGGAGCGCTCAACAATTTCGACAGCCACAACTTCGAGGCAGGGGAGGTCAGGCACATGCTCGACTGGATGTGGGGGATAAACATGAGCAGGGCGCTCATGCACTCATTATTTGCAATAGGGATAAAGAGGATAATAAGCGTGGGCAGGGTGCAGGGACCGACACTTGCGTTGCTTGCCAATCGAGAGATAGAGATAAAGAATTTCAAGCCAAAACCGTTTTGGAAGCTTATTTTAAAGGCGCTTGGAACCCAATTCGAAAACGCACGTGGAGACATATTCGAAAAGGCTGATGCACAAAACGCCCTTGAAA
>JAKAON010000037.1 GCA_021812185.1 Microcaldota archaeon | reverse complement strand
ACTATGAAGTTATTTCCTGACGACCCTATTACGTCGTAGACTGTTATTTCTTCTGGGAGATATGCGACACTCGTGACATTTATCCAGCTATTTGTGATTGGATTTAGTATTTTGTCCCCTATTTTGATGGCGTTTGGATGCACCCATGTACTGTTGGATACGTAGAACACCTCACCTGCGTCGGTACCTATTAGGTTGTTTATCAAATACTCGCCGTTTACAGTGAAATTTATGACCTTAACTACGGTGTTTGTGTAGAACTTTCCGGTTTTTGTATTATACGATAGCACTGCCTCGCCAGGATGCATATTTTGAATATACTGATAGGTGTTGTTTGCAAGCAGAACTTGTGTATGCCCCACAAATGATGATTTTGTGATAGATATTGTGGTCTTGACTGTGGCGACGGTTGTGGAAGAGGTGGTTGAAGTAGTTGAGAGGGTTGTTGAGGTGGAGGTGGAAGAAGATGTTGTTGAGGTGGAGGTGGAAGAAGATGTTGTTGAGGTGGAGGTGGAAGAAGATGTTGTTGATGTTGTTGAGAGGGTTGTTGAGGTGGAGGTGGATATTGAGGTTGAAGAAGATGTTGTAGAAAATGATGTAATAGTAAGTGTAATTGATGTGGATGATATTGTAGGTGTCGTTAGAATTGTTGATGTGGTTGAGTAAGATGTTTGGCGTGTCGACGTTTTCATTGGCAAAGAAGTATACACAGTAGATTTTAATGTTGTTGGAATTGATGTTATCGTTGTTGATATTTCGTTGAATTTTGCAGTAATTGTGCCATTGCCACTAACAGTTAGGGTTGTCTGCGGAGATTTAGGGTTAGATATAGTGATATTGTAATTGCTTGACCATCCTGCAAATGATTCATGTGCGCTAGGGCTTATGTTTATGTCATAAGATACGCCCCCTATTGCACCGACTACGCTTCCTGAAGTATGTGATATATTCTGGAATAGAATATCACTCGAATTTGCAGGAATTACATTCAAGCGGATAAAATAGATAAAATTAGAATATTTTTGTGCAGTTACAGTAGCAAAACCACTGGTATTTACTTCTGAATCACATGCAGATTTGATGCATTTATTATATACTACATTGAAAGTCGGGTTGAGTTCAGATCCTAGAGGTTCGAGATAGTTTGAAAATTTTACTCGGCACAATATAGTTGCGCCAGGAGAGGCTTGGGAAGGAGTGCATTTACCGATAGAATAATCAGAAGTAAGATTTGGCCTGGATAATATTGATTGTGATGAAAAAGTTATGTTAGTACCGAGTTGGTTGGTAAGAACTAACATGAAAGTAGAGGATGAAGAATTAGAAAGGAGTATAGATTGTGTGCAACTTACACCTGGTGTTATTATGTAACATGCCGATGGCTGTTGTATCGATGGTTGTGAATTAACTGCGAATGCGGCTACAAGGAATACAATCAGCACAGCCAGTAACCAACTATAATCAGATATAACATTAAACACTGACTTATTTTTTGACATATATGTATATTATTTTTAATCTAATTTAAATTGGTTTTCATTTGATAGAGTATTGCAACGCGTTATAATGAAAGGTATTTATTGGTATATTGGACAAAGCAACTTATAAAGTGGGAATATTATATGGATTTTGATTCTGTTATTTTTTGGCTTCCTCATAGAAGTCGTCTGCAAATTGTAGACCCACAACAGAGCTCCAATGAAAATACAGTTATATCTGAACAGCCAGTAACGCAAGATGAACCAAATGAGCAACAGTCAGTTCAACCACAGCAAGAAGAACAGAGTAAAAAAGATGGTGTAGTAAAAAAGGTATTGATTGTTGTTGGTTTAATTGTTATTTTGATATTGCTTTTATTTGCTACGAAAGGCACTAATGGATATAGCTCTAATTCATCTTCTTCAACCATATCTTCAACTACATCAATAACGAAAAACCTAGCTTCTGGAAACGCAACTGAACTGCATCCAGGAGATGCTTATGTTTCTAATTACAATGCAAATACACTTTCAATACTTAATGTTTCCACTGGGAAGATAATTGGAACAATAAGCGGATTTAACGGTCCTTCGGAAATGAGCATATCTCCGCCGGGAAGCTATGCGTACGTGGTTAATTACTTAAATAATACGATATCTATAGTTAACACTTCTTTTGGTAAAATAACCGGTACCATATACGTAAATTCTCTTTTTAGTGTTTATGATTTTGGAGTTGCTATCTCACCATCTGGAAAATTTGCTTATGAAGGAAGCTACCAGAATGGTACTATAAATATAATTAATACTTCGACAGGTAAGATATCAGGAAGTATACTTGGTCTTTACGACCCTACAGGTATCTCATTTGGTCCTTCCGGGCAATACGCTTATGTAGTCGAAGACAACATTACAGGGATAATAAACACAACTACAAACAAAATAGTTGGCAATATAACTGGGTTCAGAGGAGCAGTTGGATTGAGTGTATCTCCATCCGGACGATATGCATATGTTACAAACTACAAAAATTCGAGCGTTTCTATAGCCAGTTTGTCTGAGGATAAAATTGTCGGAAACATTGGAGGTTTCGGATTAGGAATACAGGATGTCGCATTTAATCCTTCGGGAAGCTATGCATATGTTACAAACTATAATACAAGTAAAATATATGTAATAAATACCTCTACCGCTTCCATCACAGGTACGTTGGGAGGATTCGATGGACCGGAGAGCATAGCTTTTGATAGAAATTGATTCTATTTTTATTTTTGATCTCATTTTTGTATAGAGAAGTCGATGACCACTTCTATCGATTTGGCAGAGTACGGCCGCACAACTCTCTTCCCAAATATTTTGGTTTTGCATTTCAGTTTTGAAAAGTAGTTTTTGATCAAATTTTCGCTGTCCTCAAATGCAGTATCTTTATTCCCAAACGAATAATAGTGGATATTGCACCTTTTCTTTGCAGATTCGTACGCAGAGCCCAGAAAATCCGCTGAACTCATTGGGAGGGGCATTATTATCCTGTCTGCAATTCCTTTGTTCTTTTTGGAGTAAGAGGAGACGTCTTCGTTAACTATTTCCACATTATCTGTCTTGTTTAGACGTACATTTTCATGCATATATTTGCATGCATCTTCATTAAGCTCCACCGCTATCACTTTTGAAGATTTATTTTTCTTGGCTATTTCTATTGCAAATGGGCCTACCCCTGCAAACATGACGAGCACAGTCTCTCCGTCTTTTGCGATGCTTGTTATTCTCTGCCGTTCGAATGCAAGCCGAGTTGAGAAGAATGCCTTCCGAAGATCGACTACGAATACACAGTTATTCTCTTTGTAATGTGCAACATACGTCCTCTTCCCCATTACATAGATATGTTTCCTCGTGCGGAACTTCCCGCTTATCGCGCCTCCTTTTCTAAGCACAGTTTCGACGTTCTTGTTGGCGCTCATTACCTGAGCGGCAAATTTTCTAGCGTATTTTGGCTTTGCGTCTATTACTGCAATGTTGCCGATTATATCGTAACTATTCGAATAATTCGATGATTTCATGTGCACCACGCTTATGCAAGACTCTCATTTTGGGATTTTCAGTGTGATTTCCAGTTATAAAAACTTGACCACTGCCCATAAAGGTTAATGTAAAATCAGGAAGATTTATAAAATAGTTCATTCTAATAGAGGTATGATTGTTTAAACCCTGAGTTTTTGGGCGATTTCTTAAGATTCATTTAGTTGAGATAAAAAACAATAACGCAAGTAGTGGTAATTTGTATTTCGTAATAAGAGTAACTTCAAGCCAGGAGAAGATAACTGCAGACATACTTGAGAACAAGATAGCCAAATCTAGCCTGCCTGTGCACTCGATAATATTGCTTGAGGGGATGAAGGGATATCTGATACTCGAGGCCGACAATGAAGTTGCATGCAGGGACCTCATAGCAAACGAACCTCACGTAAAAGGGATGTTGCAAAAACCGCTGAGCGAAGATGAATTCTCCAAGATGCTTGAAGTAAAGCAGCATGTGCAAGAGATGGCAGTAAATGATGTTGTTGAATTTCTTACAGGCCCATTCAAGGGATATAAGGCAAAGGTAATAAAGACTGATGCTACAAAAGAAGAGATTACTGTTGAGCTTATGGACGTTGCCGTACCGATACCGGTGACGACTAAGTCTAACAGCGCAAGGATAATACAGAAGGCAGAAAAAATGTGATCATATGGCAGATGTTGTAATTAACGGATTGATAGAAGGAGGAAAGGCCACGACAGGAGCGCCTTTTGGCCCGGCACTAGGACCTTTGGGGGTCAATATAGCTGGGATAGTTGCAGAAATAAACGACAAGACAAAGGCATATGAAGGGATAAAGGTGCCTGTCAAGGTAGTTGTGAATCCTGCAACCAAGAAATATACTGTTGAGATAGGATCCCCACCTACAAGTGCACTTATACTCATTGAGATACATGCCCAGAAAGGCGCAAAGAGCAAGGAAGAGTCTCCAGGAGATATCACAATTGAGCAGGTGAAGAAAGTTGCAAGCGCAAAGGATGAGAAGCTTTATGGAGATATGAAATCCAAGGTGAAACAAGTCTTGGGCACATGCAAGAGCATGAATGTGAAATGCGAAGGCAAAGACGCACGAGAAATCATAATGAAGATAAACAGCGGAGAGATAAAGATCTGATTAATTCTGCTCTAATTGCAGGGTCATCGCGTCGTAACCAGATGTAAGTGTTAAGAACCATGCGGGAGAGATGAATCTAAGTTGTGATCGAATGAACTTCAAAGAGTACATCGAGCTTCACAGAAATTCTGTTTATTCTAAAATATGCGAATATGTGCCTATAAAAGATCCTGAAGAACACTACAGGCTCGTCAGGGAATACAGCGATAGGCAGGGAAGTTACAGGAGGCCTGGATTGCTTATGCTTAGCGGCCAGGTTTTTGGAGCAAGGCCGGAGGATTTGATACTGCCAGCTGCTGCAATGCAGGTATCGGAGGATTGGATACTTGTCCATGATGATATTGAGGACCACTCAGAGATGAGAAGGGGTAAGCCAGCGCTGCAGGTTATGTGCGGTTATGAGATTGCGATAAACGCGGGAGACTCGCTGCACATAACGATGTGGAAAATGCTGAAGGATTACATAATAGCGCCTGGGAACAAGGCAAAAGGCAACAAGATATACGAAAAATTTTACGATATGCTTGAGCACACAGTCGAAGGCCAGTACATAGAGGACAATTTCATATACAACGTACGTGAGATTGGCAAGGCGAGCGAGGATTTGTATTTCAGGATAATAAACAGCAAAACCTGCTATTACACAGTATATGGGCCAATGCAGATTGGCGCAATAGCCGCAAGGAGCAATAAAGGCACACTAAACCTTCTTGAAAAGATAGGCACTCCAGCAGGAATTGCATTCCAGATTGTGGATGATGTTTTGGATATGACTGCAGATGAAAAGGTATTCGGGAAGAAAAGGTATGGAGACCTTTATGAAGGAAAGGTAACTCTCATAATGCTTGAGACATACAAGAACGCGTCCAAAGAAGAGAAAGAGAGGATAGATTCGATATACAAAAAGGGCAGGGAGCACAAGACAGAAGACGACATAAATTACCTGCTCGACAAGATAGATAGGTACGGAGGGATAGAATATGCTAAAGGAAAGGCCGAACATTATGGGGAAGCTGCGAAGAAGGCCGTAGAGAGGAGCATCGGCAAGCTACCGCATAATGAATATACAGATATAATGCTCTCAGCCATGGAAGAGCTCTATTTGAGGAAGAAATAGTTATATTTTAACCAGGCTTATGCTAATGGTTGATTATAAAGTCAAACAGCAATGCGCTTTCCCGCTTTTTAAGCAGTATTTCATATCGTGACCGGGCTTAACTTCCGAGTTCGGAATGGGTTCGGGTGTTGCCCCGGTCCTATGACCGTTTGACTTTAGTATTATGAATAGCAAGTAATAAATATTTGACGCTCTTTGCAGGATATGGCCAATGGTTAAAATACCTATCCGCTTTAACTTACTTGATGCAATGTCGCTCAATTCTTACCTGAAGGATCTTTCGCGTGCAGCCAACGTTATGCTAAGGCCAGGGAGCAGCACGAGAAGAATGATGGACCTTGAGGAAGGCTTCTCGTTCTATTACAAAGTGTCGATAGTCCCAATAGTGCTTTTCGCTTTCTTTTTGCTAATCTTCGGAAGCGGAATGGCAGCATTCTTTGAAACAGTGTCGTTTGTGTCGTTCTTCTGGATCGTTGTTCCCCTATATATCATAATTCAGTCTGCCATAATACATTTTGTGTGCAATTTTGCGCTAAAGGAGTTCAAAAGAGGATATTATGAGACGATGGCGGCTTCGATATATGGTGCAGTAGTGTTCATGCTTTTTTCGTGCCTTATGGCAATTCCAGCATTCGGTCCGCTTGCATTTTTGATAGCGCTGCTATGGGGATTCTTCACATTCATAGTTGCGCTTTCTAACCTGCAGAAAGTAAGCAGGCTCTCAGCTCTCATCGCAGTGGTGATAACGTATGTGTTTGAATCGGTAATCACCATGGTAATTATGATGATGCTGACATTTGGGCTCTTTGCTATGTTCTCGAACATGTTGGGACTTATGCATGGCATTACTAGCTTGAAAATCTGACCGGAATTAGATGATATCATGGAAAAGATATGCATATCGATGGGGGGAAGCATATTCTCCAGGGATAGCGGATTCAACATAGAATACATAACAGCGCTTGCACAACTGATAAAAAAGTACAAAGATTACAAATTTGTGATAGTGGTAGGAGGAGGGTATGCAAGCAGGCTGTATATAGAGCATGCCAGGGAGGTTGTGTCCAATAATTTGATACTTGATGAGATAGGCATAGCATTCACTAAGATAAACACACTCCTTTTCAAGAACTTCCTGAAGGATTATG
>JAKAON010000036.1 GCA_021812185.1 Microcaldota archaeon | reverse complement strand
CTTAGCAAAAAATCCTCCGTGTTCAGCTGCCATTTTGGCTCCGTGGGCTGCGGCCGCAACCACCGATGGCTCCTCAGTTATCAATGGAACTACCCAATCTTTCCCATTCACAGTAATGCAAGGCACTATATCAACAGACATCGGTGCGTGTGATATATGATTTTCTCCCATCGGACCTTTATCATCATGCCACGATGCAAGTTTAGTTATGCTATTATACGGTAAGCGTGCTACATTACGCAGATAATCTAGCCTTTCTTGCGAGTTCATATCCCTAAATTTCTTAGCGTTCCCTTGCACGCTCAACTCTTTTGAAGCATCATCTTTGTTAAGAGTCTTGTTTTTCATGTATATATGTTGCAATTTGCAGTATTTAGGCAGTTAGATTAAGATAGACATATGACGAATACTACAATGTTAATGCTGGAGATAATCGACTGCGCCTGTGCTCGATATCCTTGTTTCCGAAACTTTAAATCCGCCTTTTATCAATGCTTTTATTAAGCTATTTTTGTCTTGGGGTATTGCTATCACTATTCCCCCACCTCCCCCTCCGCTGAGCTTTGCACCATATCCGCCGCTGACTTTGCATATTGATACTGCCATATCTATCTTATCGTTTGATACCTCTAGCATCTTGAGCAAGTCCTGATCCTCATACATCAGTTCGCCAAGCCGTTTAATATCTCTTTTTTCAATGGCAGACAATCCTTCTGCTGAACACATATCTATTTCATTCAATATTTTTTCTGTATTATTTTTATTGTTTTTATACAGCTCTGCAACTTTGGCAACCATTTCGGAAGTTTTCTTTTTTGGCCCAGTATCTATCAACATTAGCAGAATTTCATAATCTAGTTTATGTGGATTTGCCCCAAATTTGGCATCGAAACTAACTATGTTTCCGTAGAATGATGTATTGACATCTATTCTTCCGGCATTCTCATTCTCATGGATTATCCTTTCTCCATCCCTTGCGATGTCAATAATTTTTTCATTAGAGATTTTTATATTGGCAAACTTTACCAATGCCACGACCAGGGCAGTCGATAGGGCTGCACTGCTTGCAAGACCGTATTGCATAGGTATATCTGAAGAAAATGTTATTTTAATTCCTCTGATATCCGCATCAAATTCATGGTTTAATCTCCCGATGATAACCGCGCACGGCAATAATAACCTATTTTCGCCGTTTTGTTTTTCTAAAAATTTACTTATGCTATTTCTCGAAGCGAATTCATTGTATATCGATGCTATTTTACCTGAGGTTGTTTCTTGCCGCGAATCTGCTCCGGAAATGTTGGTAAATTCCAATTCTATCGCGTCTGTACTTCCTCTTTCTATCTTTACATTGGCGTATTGTTCTACAGCCGCAGCTATGCATAGTTTTCCGTAAACAACAGCGTGTTCTCCAAGTAACTTAACAACTGCGGGAGACCTTGCCATTATTTCTTGGTTTTGTTGGTGCATATCAAGCAACAATTTTTGTAGATATCACTGTCTTTCCCATCAAAGCATCCTTTAATCTATTTTTTTTATTAGCATTGAGTATAATGCATTCTGTTCCCATATTTACTGATATGTTGTGTAGAAAACGTATCTTACTTCCCATCCCTCCAGTGACATTAAATTTTCTAAGTTTTCCAACATCTGCAGATACACTGTTTATATTGTTCGAATCGATTAATGGTATAAGTTTTGCTTCTTTGCTGGTCTTAGGATCGCAAGTGTACACTCCATCAACATCTGTACCTATTATTATTTGCGTGGGCCTTAGCTTGCTTGCAATATATCTGAATAGCTCCTCTGTGGGCGAAATGCAAACTCCTTGCTTTAGGTCTAGAACTACATCGCCATATGTTACTGGCATAAAACCATTATCGAGAGCTTTTTTAATAGGTTCAATGTCCCATTTTACAATTCTCCGATCTTTGGCTATGGCACTTGCAGAAGGAGGAAATGAGAATGCAGGTATGTCGTGTTTGATTAATTGCTGCATTACTATGCTATGTAGTTCAGAAGCGGACCTTTGAGTTAGCGATGCGCCTAAATGACTTTTTTCATTTATTAGACCTAAACCTGTTTTGTACTTGTGTGCAGGAACATGCGGGAAGGAACCACCACCGTGCCCAAGTAGCACATTGAACTTTTTACCTCCCTCTTTTATCTCTGTTGCAAGTCTGCTTATGGCTTCTATTTTTGCAGAGTTTACTACATTAATATTAGTTATGCTGCTACCACCTATTTTTACCAACACAATTTTCTTCATCTAAACACGTCATTTTGGACCTAGTTTATCCACGTCTATTAGAGATCCGTTATTTTTAATTTTAGGTCCCATACCCAAGCCAGACTGGATTGTGGATTTTATACCAGATATCCCTTTGAGCACATCGAATACATCATCTGCATAGTCTGCTGTGGTTATTATATGAGCATTTGCACCAGCGTCAAAAGTATATGCGGCTACATACTTGTTTTTTTTATCATTGAGTTCGTGTATCGCATATATAATCTCTTTTGAATTATCATTTAGGTACATTATCGGAGGCCACGTATCAAGCATTGTAGCATGCATATTGTTGCTGTCCTTCATTATTATTTCCGCCATCCCCTGAAAATCTCTTCTTTTAATAGCTTCTTTGATTATTTTTACTTCGGCATCTGCATGCTTCGGTCTTGCTTTGTAAAGCGTACTTGTTGCTATTGTAGCTTGGTGTCCTAGGCTCGACGATATTTTTTTCTTTGTCCCATCAACTATGGCTATTATATCTCGTAGTTCGTTCCAATAGTCTGGCTCGATAACTTGTTTTGCATATGAATCTGATCCATCGATTTTTTTACCCTTTCTCCACTCCACTACACCTCCATATACGCTTCTGCATGCACTTCCGCTTATTTGCCTTGCAATGATTGACATCTCTCGCTTAGACAAGTGCAAGTTTAGCGCGCTAGATAACGCAAATACGAGAGTTGCGCCGCCAGATGCGCTTGATGCAATACCGCTGCTTGTAGGAAAGGAGTTTTCAGACACTATAAGTGCTTTTTTATTAAACCCAGATTTATTGCGCATGAATTCCAGAGTTTTTTTAATGAATCTTAGCTTTTCCGGAGAGTCAAGTGAGTTTATGTCTTGTTTTTCTTTATTTATATAAAGTAAATCACTCTCTAGTTTATCCGTAAACATAACGCTTGTTTTTGTGTTAAGGTTTTCATCGAGCGTAATGCTAATGCTCGAATTCATTGGAAGATTGAGTTTTTCATTTCTTTTTCCCCAGTATTTTACTAGGGCTATATTAGGTGTACCTATAGCTGTGGTGACTTCATTTTCTATCATGCTTAAAACCATAATATACTTTTTGATATTTCTTTAAATCCTATTTGGAAGGTTATCTATAAATATGCCTTTCCATGTGTTCGTCATCAATAATATTTTATTTTAATATATAACAAAAATTACTACAGGTGTCTTTGTCCAGTTTCCTTTAATGCTTTTTCAAGACTTTTCTTATCTAATGATCTCTTGATACTATTGATTACCTTGAACATTTTCTCTTCTTTTCTTGCAGACATGAATAGGTTTAATTGGTCCTTCGTGTCTTTAGTTACTAGAACCACTATATTTCCAGAGGATAATCTTCCGGTCCTTCCTTTCCTCTGGATGTTCCTTATTTCGCTCGATATTGGCTCGTAGAATACCACCAAATCCACATTTGGTATATCAAGACCCTCCTCGCCTATTGAACTTGCGACAAGTATGTTGAATTTGCCTGATGCAAATTCGGATATCACTTGCTTTTGCTGCTCTTGCGTCACGCCGTCTCTCTTGCCTACGAATCCGCATGAACTAAATCCGGCAGAGTTTAGTCGTTCCACAAGCATGCTTATTGTAGACCTGTATTGTGCAAATACAATCACTCTATGGTTTTGACTAAGTCTTAGGTAATCTACAAGAGCATTGACTTTAGGGTGCTCCTCTCCATTATCCATCATCTCTTTCGCAATCCTTTTTGATTCGGAAAATAACTGGTTCCTAAGCAGACTTTCAAGGCTCCTGCTCTTGGGCTCTTTATGGTAGAGCGAGTCGATGTAGTGGTAATAAGGATATATCCCTTCAGTTTCAAGGAGATCGTATGCGTGAGTTAGGTTAAGCAGTTTCGTATAACAGGATATGGCAGAGAACTTGTAGTTCTTAGCTTCTATTTTTTTAATGTTGTTGCCAATGTCTATTAGTACGCCCTTTGGCATATTCTCAAAGTTCCTAAATGGCATCAAGCCAAGCTGCCGAAGCCCCTGCATATTTTCATCTATCAACGGTTTAAGCATAGAAGCAATTTTCTTCATTCCCGAAGATTTGTCCACATTAATTATCTTGAGGTCCTTAGGCATGATATATTTCGCAACATCCTCATCCGTAGATATTCTGATCTCGATATTGCTTATTCCAAGCGTATTTATCAAATTGTCAATTTTTTCCTTCCTGCTTCCAGGTGATGCAGTGAGGCCTATCATCTGAACCTCTTTTAGTACGCATTCATTTGCGATGTACGTGTATGCATACTTTCCCACTGCTTTATGGCATTCGTCAAATATCACTACCCCAAATTCGCCTAGGTTAATTATGTTGTTCTTTAGGTCGTTCATCACCGTCTGCGGCGTTGCTATTACTACCTGCGCGCCTTCCAGCTTTCCTTTGCGCTTCGATGCGGAAGTCGATCCAGTCATAAGGCATATCGTATCTTGAGGTGTGTTAAGATACTTGCCCATATTGGAATAGTGTTGTTCGCTAAGTGGTTTGGTAGGAGATAAAAAGAGCGCTTTCTTCCCTTTGGAGAGCGCGTTGGCTATTGCATACATCCCTATCAGCGTCTTTCCCAGACCCGTAGGAAGCACAACGAGCGTGTTGCGCCCTTGGAATATGCCCTTTATTATATTGAATTGGTAGCTTCGGAACTCAATTCCATCGAGCTTGATGAAGTTGGATGCTTCTCCGAGATCGTACCATTTCGCATCTATTGTCATCAAAACTAGATTGCCAAGCAACGCTTATAAACTTTGCAATGGATGTATAAACCTTGTGCCTCAGTAGCTCAGTCCGGGAGAGCGTCCCGCTGAAGACGGGAAGGTCGTCGGTTCAAATCCGACCTGCGGCATATAATCATATGGGCTGAGTGTAATGGAGCAAAAAATAAAAATAAAAATAATATTAGGAAGCACAAGACAGGGACGATTCGGAGAAAGGCCTGCAAAATGGCTGATAGGCGAATTTAAAACAAGAAATGATGTTGAAGTAGAGCTTTTGGATCTTAAAGATTATTCAATGCCGTTTTTCGACTCACAGGTGTCTCCATCCATGCTCGATAAAAAATACTCTAACGAAATAGTACAACGATGGTCAAACAAGATAGACGAAGCCGACGCATTTATCATGATATCTCCAGAATATAATCACGGTTACTCTGCAGTTATAAAAAATGCTCTGGACTGGCTATCTCCAGAGTGGCATAAAAAGGCAGTCGGGTTCGTAAGTTATGGGAGCGCTGGAGGGGCGAGGGCGATTGAGCAACTTAGGGAAGTTGCAATTGAACTAAGACTTGTGCCGATAACCAAATCCATACACATACCTTGGGAATTTATAATGAAAGCCATGAACAGCCCTAGCATGCCAGATTCTGAATTGTTCGCACCTTTGAGAAACGGCAGCATGGGCCCAGATCATTTTGATGCTATGGCTGCTGACCTTATTTGGATGGCTTGTGCATTAAAAGTAGCGAGGGAGGCCAAAAAGTAACTATGTAAGTCCAGGCGATATAAAAGTTTTGAAGCAATAGTTTAAATTGTTTTCATAGGTAGTTATAGTGCTAAACGCGATAGTAGTCTAGTCTGGTAGGACATAGCCTTGCCAAGGCTAAAACCCGGGTTCAAATCCCGGCTTTCGCATTCGCTGTGAGGTATCAATTTTATGCCATTGGATCTTCTTGCAAGTCAAACTACTGTATTGACAGTTACAATAATCACCTTTTTCCTCACTCTTCCACTGGCATTTGTATTGACAAAGAGATATTTAGCTAAAAAGGGGAACCAGTACCTGTACTGGTCCTTGGGACTTTGGTTTTTTGCAATTGGCGTCTTCCTAGAAGTATTATTCGCATCAGGCATATACTCTCAACTGCTTATTGATTCATATCTGTTTATTGTAGTGGTCCTCGTGGAATTCCTTGCACTTGGTTCAATCGAACTTGTCAAGACTAAGATAATAAGGCAGGCTTATTTCGCATTTACGGTTATTGCAACCATATTTACTGCATATGCGCTGGCAGTTTCTCAGACAGGTAACATATTAGTAAGTTATGTCATCCAGGGCAACTTGCCCATGCTTGTTGTAGTGTCGTCTTCGATAGCGACATTCGCTGCGGCAATAGTGCTAGAGATTGTCGCAATCAAAAGTTATATCGCTACGCGAAACAGGAAGATGTTGTATATAATTGCAGGGGTCATAATTGTGAGCATGGCAGGAACATTGTACATCGTTCAGTTTCCGGCCTTTTTATATTTGGCTGAATTCCTAGGTGTATTGCTTCTTTGGATGGGATTTTCGTGACGCTCAGCAGGGCTACTAAATCGTTTTATTGTACGAGCAGTTTTCTGATGCAATAGAATTCACGATACTTTATATACCTCTCTGTAAAAATAACCTAAGTATACTAATTCCATATTCGAGAAGGGCAAAAACCATTAAAAATTAGTGTGCCAATAATATTACGATGCGATTGTAGTCTAGCCTGGTAGGACTTTGGGTTTCCAACCCAAAAACCCGGGTTCAAATCCCGGCGATCGCACTTTCATTCGTTTATTATATAATTGCATGTGCGTCCAGATTCATGCATATGTCGGATAAATTTTTATTTCAAATGCAGTAGGTAACAATTTTGTAATCTTTTTACCTTCGTAATCTTGATAGCTATCTACAATATATCCAAACGGGTTTTTCTTTTTAAAAAGCAATGCTTGGATTTTGGTAAGCATATCTGTACGTACTTCGTCGTTTAGATATTCACCGAGTTCAACAATCTCACCTAATCTCCCATAGCTATCGTAAACATAAAATAATACAATTTTATCTAGTTGTTCGTTATAATCAGCTATAGCAACGCCATCCTCGAGTAAAATGTCGGTCAGTATTATCATCTGAAATGTTCCAGACACATATCTGAATGATGCTTCGATATTAGGTATATTAAAAATTGTTGCAATCTCAGAACTATTTTTGTTAAGGGTGGCAGAGTAAACATCGATATTTACCAGAT
>JAKAON010000004.1 GCA_021812185.1 Microcaldota archaeon | reverse complement strand
TAAGTCCCTTCCTCCAAGATGTGAAATACATTTTCGCAAGTATGATAGGGACGAAGAGCGAGAGTGTGAATGCAAATAGACCCAACAACTCCAAATCAAAGCTTAATTGATTTTGAGTGAAAAATTCGGCCATTGTAATATGGGCAAAAGGCGTGCTAGAAAACACTATGCCTATCGAGAGTATTGTAAAGAGTATCAGGAAAACTGATAGATAGTTGAGCCCAAACCCGTGCGTTACATAATCCATGTTGGACAGGGGCGATTTCCTCTTGGAAAATCCTGCCCTTTTGAAGAAGTATCCTATGAACTGCGTATCTCCATAATTGTATCTCCATTGTTGTTTTACCAGCGCACTGAATGTCGATATCGGCCTGCCAAGCGCATAGACTTTAGGTAGATAAAGGCTCTTGAAATTATGGGCGTCTGATTCAAAACTGAAGAACGTATCCTCTATTACATATTCGGGAAAACCGCCTATCTTATCCAGTGCAGCTCTTCGTATAAGCCCGCACGAACCTGCAAACACTGCTGTGTTGTTCAATGCTCTTGCAGGCTGTATGAACGTGAAGAAGAATGCGTCAAATGTATCTACTGAATCGGAGAAGAAGCTCCCTTTCATGTATCTCTTTTCAGTTTGAACGTACGAAAGGCAGGGATCTTGGAAATACGGAAGCGTATCCATAAGAAAATTCTTATCTGTAAGATATTCGTCTGCGTCAAAGATGGCTACAAAGCTCTCTCTAGAAATCTTCATAAATTCGTTGAGCGCCCCTGCCTTGTATCCTGTCCTGTTTTTCCTGTGAAGGAAATGTATCCCATTCCTCTTGCAAAACATCTCAAGTTCTCCAGATATTTCTGGTTTAGTGGAATCGTCGGCAAGATAAAATCTTATCTTGTCCTTCGGGTAGTTTAGCTCTTTTAGCCTGGTCAAGTTCTTCTTAACCATTGCTGCTTCCTCATTGTAGGCTGGAACTACAACAGCAACTGTGGGGAACGAAGTAATCGGTTCCAAGTTCTTGTTTATGTTCCTGAGGTAATCTGTGTAGAAATAAGACCTGACATACCAAACTGAAGCATATATGTTGAAGAATCCCGATACAAGCGACAGCAGCATAAAGCATATCGCTATCAGGTAGGTGTAAAGGCTCGTAGATACGAAAAACAAATATATGGCAAATCCGACTCCTGCCACCGAGAGTATCACGAACATCATTGCAGTAAATAACCGTGTAAGGAATTTCCTGTCAATATACCATTTTTTCATAAAACCAGCATTGCGGCCCCAAACATCTTGTGAGGCACTAGCATAAATACACTTTTATTACTTATATAACAAATAAAAAGATTGCTAAATGCCTTAAACAAACGTGCCGGAGTGGCGGAACCAGGTAACGCGCCAGAGCAAAGCGGCGAAACTCGAGATCTGGTTGCCTTTTAGGCATTTTGGGTTCAAAAACAAGCTTGAAAATCCCAACTCCGGCGCATCTCTTTTTCAAGCATATAGGCAGGGAAACATGGGCAAAAACTTAAGTTCCGCGAATACATTAATGCCGCTGGCAAATAATGTTATCTTGCTGATTCTTATCGGCTTATCCCTTGTTGCAATCATAGCAACATACCTAACACAGGGTCCTTCATGGGACTTCGTGGCGCAGTTTCTAAATGCAAGGAGTTATTCAACCTCTCAGTTCATATCAGGGGCATTCCACCTGTCGAATTATTTCATAGTGCAAAATAACTTATTTTATATAGAAATTTTCAGGCCTCCAATCGAAAGCGCGATTCTTGCAGTTATAATGCATTTTGTGCAAAATCCAATGCTCTTCTACTTAATTGTGCTCTTTTCAATATTCCTCCTATCGATAAGATTCTTCGGCAGGTCGCTTAATGTTGACACTCTTTTGGTATACGGCCTGATGCTAAATCCATACTTCATTTATTTGTCCTTCACTGTGGATAGCACGGATATATTATCACTTTCAATGGTGCTTGTCGCAATAGCTTTCCTATACAAGAAAGATCCAATGTGCGGCGCATTTTTCGCATTGGCCGGGCTTAGCAAGTATCCTGCATTGATATTTCTGCCTATGGTGATATTACTCGAAAAGCCTGGCAAGGTGTTCATGGCATTTGCATTGTTCTTGTTATTTACGATTCCATGGCTTGCAATAAACTATGTCTATTTCGGCAGCCCGCTTGCAAGCTATACGAGTTCCATAGACATTACTTTAGCAAATCCAAGTTTGCCTACATCGATATCGGCATACCCTGCAATTATCGCATTGCTGATACCTGTTGCATTTTTGGCGTTTGGATTGCTTCAATTCAAACTAAAAGACATCAAAAAAATCATTATGCATCTGCGCCAGGACCATAGTTATGCGAGGATGCTATCTCTTTTCATACCTTTGTCTGCGATATGCTATTTGATACTCTCAATGCATTCTATCCAATTCGACCAAATCCGTTTTGCAGATTTTATTGCCTTATCTGCCATACTCGTATCCCTTCCTATCCTGCAGAAGGGATCAGAGAAGATGCCTACTATCTCGCGCAATATTGCGATATTTTCACTACTGATAATGACGATTGCTACTGTTTCAAATTTCAGTGCATATCACCAATCGGGAAACGTGTACGGGCCTTACAACATAAACTACAACGGGTCAGTGGTCCACATGGGGCTAGACAAATTAAGCTCGATGGGATACGGGGGATGCAAGGTGTTCTCCAACTCCTGGGTCTATCTCGTATACTTAAATGCCAATGCGTACTCTCCATTTTCAGTGAACTCTACGAACTCAGGAACATATCCTTTGATAATATTCAAGCAAATCGGAGTGTCTCCCTCATTCATCTCAAATCTCTCAAGATACAAAATAGCATACAATGGCAGCTACTATTCAATTCTCCTGCCAGATAATGCGAGCTGCGTGAGATGAGAAAATGCATCAAATCGAGCCTGACACGCCCGGGGTTCCGTTCAAAGCAGCATAATCCTTTGTAATCTCGGCCATCATAACTGTGGCATAAGACCCAGAAGGGAGCGAGAAACTTACCGTAACGCTATCTCCATTAACTTTGGATTCGATATCCTTTACGCTTGCAAGCATTGCACGCATGTCTCCTTTCGAACTAAGTTCAGTCATTCCTTTTATTTTGAATTCATCCTTGCTTATTCCCAGTGTGAGCATAGCTTCCTTCTCATAATCCGATATCAATTCGTCTTTAGTCTCGTATCCTATTATGTTGCCAAGAGGAATGCAATTTTCATGCCCCTGCGTGTCGTTTGTGATGTTAGATATATCCGGAAATCCGTATAATCCTACTTTGCACCACAAATTGCAATTCTCAAAATCAGCATGTTCCACACGTTTGCTTAATGCGTAGTTGAAAACAACGTCCTCCACCGCGTGTATGAACATGAGCAATATGCCCCGTGGGAGCTTTCTCAATGCATTAGCATAATTTCCTTCATACCTATAGAGATACTCTATTACAGTACGCTCATACTTCAAGTATCCTGGAAAATAAGTCATAGCTGCCTTGAAGTCAAGATCCTCTCTAAGCTTGTTCCTGGCATCTACCGCATCTTTATTGATCTCGTTATCTGTGCCTGTCAAAAATTCCATTGCCGCACCTTCGAAATCCCCTTTAATTATCTTCAAACCTACCTTGTGGTTATTGAGCCTTGATCCAAATCTTTGCTTGTCAAAATAATTTGGCATCGATCCGTTAAGCTCTCTAATTATGGCATCCGCATTATGCGGACTACTCGCATCTGATATGCGTATAATAAAATGGTTGCCCAGCAAATCTCCTGTCTCTACCCCAACGCTTGACTGCCAAGCCCCATTTATCAATATGTCATTTATATGGATTCTTGCAAGGTCCGAGGCTTTGATACCAAATATGCTTGCAAGCTGCGTCGTTTTGGCATTTCTGTCCTTCATTCCTGCATATCCCACTGATTTGTTTCCACGTCCAAATCTCCTTCCAATCTCCCTAAGCGCCTGTATCGTGTTCCAATTGCTCTTCTCCAAAACAAATCGCGCAAACTTGCCTTTCTGATCTGTTTCCTCACTTAGGTCAGTGCAAGAATATTGTGATCCTGACCTTAAGACAGTACCATTTTTAGTTATCTCCTCTACTATGAAAGAGTCTGGGTCTGTCTTTATCACTCCTCCCGTGCCTTTATTTCTGGAAAGTGTAAACATGCAATCACATAACTAGGTGCTTCCAACTTAAGTGTCAGGCCTCTTTGCGTTTCCCCTTCTTTAGCGCATCTCGTTTTTCCTCCAATCTGAAATGTATCCTTCCCATCCAGTAGAAAAAGAAGAAGATTATGACTACCGCTATCGGTCCGGCTATACCGAAAGCCTGGTTGAGCAGCGCACCGGACCCCAAAAGGACAAAGATCCAGTATGTTTGGTCATATCCGTGCTTTGCTGTTGAGAAGAATCGCATTATCCTGCTGCGGTAAATCGGTCGTGGCATAATCATATTTTGCACTGAGGATATAAAAACTATTTATCATCAGCTTTTAGGATAACAAAAAGCTATATATAAGGATACAAGCAATATTATCCTTGTAAAACTCAAATCCTGATGCATTAAATGGATGTCAATTACGAAAAGTTATTGGACAGGGCATTCGCCAAACTGCCTAGCTTGTCTGTTGAAAATGTAGATTTCAAAATACCCGAGCCAGATGCAATAATACAAGGCAATAAGACCATAATCAGGAATTTCTCGCAAATAGCTGACGTCGCGAGAAGAAGCAAGGATGAAATAGAGGCGTATCTTACAAGAGAGCTCGCAGTTCACCTGAATGTTGAAGATCAAAGGCTTGTGATAAATGCCAAGATAAACCAAGCAACCCTCAATGCAAAGATAAAGAAATACTTTGAGTCATATGTCATATGTAAGGAATGCCATAAACCCGACACGCATACAGAATCCATTACAAGGGGATTCGTTACGCTGGTGTGCGAGGCTTGCGGAGCAAGGTACACAGTCAAAAATTACTGATGATTTTAATGTTCAGAAAACCTGGCCAAAATGTGGAACACAGAATGCCTCTCCCTCAAAATACTGAGGTCATAGGCACTGTTATCAAAGGCCTAGGTGCGTCAAATTTCTCAGTGGCGTGTTCGGATGACCATGAACGTGTATGTACCATACCTGGAAGACTGAAAAGGAGATTTTGGGTGAAGGAAAACGATCTCGTGCTGGTAAAACCCTGGGTGGTGCAAAGCGAGGTACGCGGGGATATAGTATGGAGATACAGCATAATGGACAAAGATTCGCTTAAAAATAAAGGATATAAAATACCTTAGCCTTATTTTTCAATCCAACATTATTCGATCATGCTTCTTTATCCCTAAGCTGCGATTTGAGCTCTTCTTGCCTTGGCAAATCTTTTTTATCCTCGCCACTTCCGGCATTTTTATTATTGCCTATATTTTTGCTCTTCTCTATTGCCCTTGCAATCCTGATGTCCAAAAGCTTCTCGTCAATAACTCCACGCTCAAGAAGCGAGCGTAATCTGCTTTCGATTCTATCCCTCTCTCTGCGTGCATCATAGAGATAATCTATGCAAGGCTCGTTCCCTCCCCGCTTCTCTTTGCCGTGTCGGGTATGCCTATTTTGCCTAAATTTGGACTCATTGGGGTCGTTAACAAACCAGTATTCATCAACATAATCGTCTATGTCTATGCCTGTCATTCGGTTAATCTTGCCTTTTGGCGTCTGACTTACTAGTACCATATGGAAACCATGGGTTTTCCTAACATCATCAAGCTTTTCCAGATACTTCTTAAATGAAGCCCAATCGCCATCATCACGTGGACTAGAGTGCCTCTCTATCGCCACTGATTTCCCGTCTATAAACAGTCCTGTGAGAAAATCAGGCGGATAAATCTTCTTCGTCCTCTCTCCTTTAAACTGGTAAGGTTCGTAATAGGCAGGAATTCCGTATTTTAGAATCCCGTCCTTAAGCGCCTGCTCTCTCCTGTTTACGACTACCACGCTCCTTTTAAGTTTCTTATCCCCGATTTCCTGCGGCAAGTTAACAGCTAAATATGCTGGGTCATCGCTAGCTGTGTCATGCAAGGCAAGGCCAATATGTTCATCTGGATGATCTTTTCTGATTAAATGGAGCTCTGGCTTAACTTTTTTATTCGCATCCCTAAGTTTTATGGCATCTGAGCTTTTTTTGTCAAAAATCAAGAATTCTCTAAATAGCTGCTCACTGTCTATCTTTCCGCGCATCTTTAGCCCTTCGATCAAACTCGTCAATTTTTCCTCTTCTTCCCTCCTGCTCTTCCTAACTCTCTCCAGCCCATTCTCTATACCAACAGTGCGAAATGCCACCGGCCTATTTGTCGTCCTGCCCTTATCATCTTTAATCTCCAAATTCGATATGCTCTCTATAGCGCAAGATAAAAATGACAGGTCTTCCACAGAAAAAGACGTATGCACATAAACCAATCCCTTAGTTTTTACATTGCCTTCGTGCTGGGCAACTATCTCAATTTCGTACCTTGGCACGTCGTGCTCAGGATGCTTTATGGAATCCGAATCAATCAGTGCAGCATCGCGTATGTTTCTTAGCACTTCATTTGAAATGAAGTTAGGATTTACGTGTCCGGACATCTCAAATTCAAAACAAAGCCTGTGCTTCAAACAATCGCTAACATACCAATAGTCGTCAACGTAGTTATTGATGTCCTCCCCAAGCCTCCTATCCATCTCCCCTTTTGAGATCTGCGATATAAAAACAAGATGGAAGTCGTAGTCCTTGCTTATCTTGCTTATCCTTTTTATATAATCCAAATATTTCTGGCGTACTTCATCCAAATTCTTAATCTTCGAATCGGGAAAAGCTGGGGAAGTATGCCTTTCTATGACAACCGGCCTATCATTTATAAACAGCGAAGTGATGAAATCCGGATAAAATGCACAAATTCCATTCTCGGAAACGAATTCATAAGGTTCATAATACGCGGGTATGCCGCTTTTTAGCAAAGCGAGCTTAACAAGCATCTCGCGTTCGTTAAGTATGCCTGTATCCTCCGAAAGTCTCTTTTTGCTAATTGAAATCTCCTTAGATTTTATATCGCGCGCGCTAAACGAAAAAGAAATTTTGCATTCTTCATCCTGCCTGCTAACCTGAGAACCAGACCCCATTTTTGCAGAATCAAAGACTACGCGAGCTTCCTGTGCTGCACTCTGCGCTCCCCTGTCTCTGCGCTTGAACGAGCGCATAAGAACAATATGGAATCTCCGGTCTTCGTATTTATATGTTTTCTACCGATTCGTCTATTTTCCCTTGGTTATGTATTCCATGACCTGAATCTGCGATCTCTCAATTCCGTATTTCCTATAAAAATAGTAAAGTATATTCTTTACATCCCTCTTGAGAAATTGCTCTGCGTTCGGATGGCCAAGCACCACAGCCTGCCCAAAATCTATTATGTACGGTGTGCCTCCCTTAATCAGTATGTTATATTCGCTCATGTCTGCGTGCACCAGGTTGTTTTGGTACATCTTCCTCATATCTCCAAGTACGATGTCAAGTACTTTGTCTGGCTCCTCAAGGTCTATCTTACGCATCTGAGGCGCAGGAACGTCATCTTCGCCTATCATCTCCATTGCAAGTATGTTGCCGTTGAACATGTATGGCTTTGGACAGTGCACCTTCGCCTCATTTGCTATCTTAAGGTTGCTGAACTCTTTTTTGCACCATTCGTTTACAAGATTGAACATCCCTGGCTTTATCTTCCCGAATCTTGGATCGCCGTCAATATAGTCTATCCTCGCTCCAAAGCTCGATGTCTCTATACGGAATATCTTCACAGCTACGTACCCTTTCTTGATATCGAGCCCTGATTGTGCAATATATGTGTCTGCTTCCTTGCCCCTTCCCACCATGTACATCAGCCTGGAGATTATGTTGTGGGTAAAGAACTTTCCAAGTCTCATAATCGTCTTTTCATCAAGCATCCCTCCTTCTACCTTCGACTGCTCTTTAAGCATGAAATCTTCCCTGCCCGATCTCTTTTTCTTGCTCCTTCTCTGCGCCATAATATCACAAATCTAACATTGCACTACAGACAAAGCAATTTATTGCTTCCAAGTGCAAATATACTATGCATCAGGTAAAAATAATAATGGATAACAGGGAGAGGAACGAAGAAATACTCTCGTGCCTCAAATCCAAAGGCGTGCTAATCGAGTATGGGCAGATGCCTGTCGGAGATTATGCGCTATCCGAGAGGGTTTGCATTGAACGCAAGACCGAATCAGATTTACAAAACTCCGTGATAAACTCCAGGCTCTTTGATCAACTTGAAAGGTTAAGGCAGAGTTTCGAAAAGCCCATGCTTGTGATAGAGCACGATAGCGCAGGGTTTAACTTGGGCGCGAATGTCATGCTGGGCCTTGTGGCGTCGTTATATCTGGATTACGGCATACAGGTTATCCATTCCAAGGGCCCAGCAGACACTGCCGACATAATATGTGCAATCGCCTCAAGGGAGCAGCGCGCAAATGTCAATGAGCCGAGGCTGGTCGGCATCAAGAGGGCGTATAGTGACTACCAGTGGCAGATACTGGTTCTAAGATCTATACCTGGCGTTGGCGAGAAACTTGCAAGGGATATGCTAAAACGATTCAAAAGCATAAGGGCTATAGCAAATGCAAATGTCAAGGACCTGTCAGAAATCGAAAAGATAGGAAAGAAGAAGGCCCAGCGCATATGGGAAGTTTTAAATAAAGAAATTAACAATGGAGTGTGAAGATATTTTATGGATTTAATAAGCAAGTTCCTGCAAGGCGGCGAAGAAGGGATACTCAGGGAATGCTCCAAGATGATATACATCGCAATCGATGCAAACAAGGAGCTTGCGCAGGTAGTAAAAGGAAAACACGGAATTGGGAAGATACGAGAGCTTGAAAAGAGGGCAGACAAGGACAGGTTTAGAATATCTAATATAGTGACTTCAGGGGCAGTAGCGCCTAACCTAATAGACAACGTACTTGAACTGGTAGGGCAACAAGATGGAATAGTCGATTCGATATACAATCTCTCAAGGGAGCTGGGGCGCTATAAGATATCCGATTCAAAGCTCGACAATTTCATAAACGGCAAGCTCATGGACATGAACAGCCTAAACGATACGGCGCTCCATACGCTCCTTGACATGTATAGGCAAGACGACCTAAGCAAGATACAGGATCTGCGCGAAGACGTGGAGGACCTCGAGGAGGCAGGGGACGAGATAAAAGATGCCCTTTTCGACACTGCATACAGCCACAAGATCAACTTCAAGGGTTTCTACCACTTAATACAGACTGCACACCAAGCTGACGACATACTCGACGGATGCGAAAACTCGTCAGACACATTCATGACAATAGTTTCATCCATTATAACGTGATGGTGCATTGTCCAGCCTAATAATCCTCGCACTAACATTCTTGCTAATATCCCTAGTTGCAGGAAACAACCTCTCATCATGCACCGGCGCGATAATATCGGGCAAGATAGTCACAAAGCGATCAGGGATAATTATAGCAATACTGGGATACATCAGCGGGCTCGTCCTGGAAGGAAATATACTCAAAAATGGCGTTTCTGCCCTACTGCCTGTAAATAGCACCCTGTTCATAACCATAGCCCTTCTGGTTTCTATAATAATCTTCATATACGCTCACTTTAAGAGGATACCAAATTCCCTCTCTTTCACATTTGCAAGCGTTATACTGGGCATAAGCAGCGCTGCAGGACTTAATATAAATTTCACATTCGTGCTTACGATGGTGCTATTTTGGGCGCTCACACCAATAGTGTCAATCGCTCTGACTTTAGCTATGATGAAGGGGTCAAGGCGAATTATTGACAAGAAGAACATATGGGGGACTATAAACAAGATAAAGATCCTGCTTGTAATAGTGTCATTCTTTACGGCATTCACCTTGGGCGCAAACACCATAGGGTTTGTATATTCTGCAATACCCTCTGATAGCAGCAACTTCATCATAGTCGTGGTAGCACTCATATTCGGAAGCATGGTGCTAAGTGGCAGGGAGCTAAATAAGATAGGAAACGAGATAATACCTTTCAGGTATCTCAATTCTATAACTTCTCAGTTGGGATCTGCGATAATAGTGGAGGTCGCGACTCTCTTCGGGATACCGATGTCGAACACCCAGTCGTTCACAATGAGCATATACGGCGCAGGGCTTAGCTACAAGAACAGGCTGCTGATAAAGAAGCCTGCAATAGACATAATCAAGGCATGGATATACATGATAATAGTGAGCTTCATAATCGCATTTGCCTTTACCTACGCTTCTATTCATTTTTCAGTTCTATAGCAGCGACATCGCAAGCAACCTCCAGCTCTAGAGAAGGCGTATACTCTTTTAATACTCTTATTTTCCCCTTTTTTACAAACGAGTCAAAGATGCGTCTATCATTTGAGAAAACTATAAATTTCGAGTCTCTTGCCCCGCATAATTCCAGTGCGCTTGCAATATCCATCTTGCCTGAAACAAGGATCATCATCTCGGATCTCATGCTTCTTGTGTGCATGGATCCATCATAGTTCCTAAGTGCGGCATTGATGTATGCGGGAATTATTCTTTTAAGTATCTGGTTCCCACTTCCAAAGAGCTGGATCACATTTTTGCCCTGTGACATCTTTTCAGAGAGTTCTACTACTTCCTTTAACTTTTCAGACTCGCAAAGACATAGTGCTGGATCAAAGTTGTGCGTAAGGAATTCCAAATCCATAACCAGATATTGCGCTAATCCTATTATAAATTATGCATATAACGGGCAGCATCATGCTTCGGCATGCGCATACTGTACAAAGGCAGTATACTTTCCTTATTAAAATATCCTCTTTTGCCTGGAATCTGTCGCTAAGCTTGTTCCAACAACCTCGTTTGCCCTGCTGTCGGCATAATATATCTTAATATCGAACTTGCGGCCGTTGCAAATCCAATCAAGCCCAATTTTCATGTCTTTCCACATCTTCTCAAATGGTAAGCTTCCTATCTTGAACCATGCGATTTCACCCTCATCACTGCTTTGCAATGTTCCGCTAAACGACTTGGTGGAAAAAATATGTACCCTTCTAACTACTGAAGTTCCATCATAATAGTCTTTTTTGCCGTGGTAAAACAGGTTCTCTACCTCAAGCCCGGTTTCCTCAAAAACTTCCCTCCTCGCACTCTCCTCCGCTCCTTCCCCTGCATCTATCTTTCCTCCTGGGAAGTTCCATTTGCCAATGCCAATTCCCCGATTAGCATATTTTAGCAACATCCTATCATTATCAATTATTGCGCACATCGTGTACTCAACAATTCTAGGCATCTCTTTAGCTGCGGCTCTATCTGCCTCTCCATTGCAACCCCTAATCGCATCACGAAGTTCTTCAGGATCCATGTTTTATCGTTAGCATGTTCTCGTTTATTAAGTTTTTCTATACGAACGTTTATAACAAATCCAAAGCGCCTAAAATTGCGCCGAACATGCCATCAAGTAGGCAATGGCGAAAAGTATTTATTGATATATAACTCACTAATACTCGTTCCTGGATGTTTTAATTACTCTTAGGAACACTTATCAACAAGTGATATAATGAGCCAATTCGGATCGCAAATACACAAAAGGCCAGGTAGGAAGACTTCTGGTAATGGGAAACTTAAGATAAAGAACAGGGACAAGAGAAGGCATGAGATGGGCGGATACTTCGTTGCCACTAAACTCTCAACAGGCGCAGATGCGAAGAATATTACCAAAGTGGCAAGAACAAGGGGAGGCACAAGGAAGAGCAAGCTAAAAAATGCGGCATTTGCAAATATACTGACAAAATCAGGATATAAGAAGGCAAAGATAACCGGAGTCGCAGAATCTAGGGACAACAGAAACTTTGCCAGGCTCAACATAATAACGAAAGGCACCCTAATAGACACTGATGCTGGCAGGGCAATGGTTATAAACAGGCCAGGAAGAGACGGATGCGTCAACGCCAGGCTGGTCGAGAAGTGATTTCTTGCCAGAACGAGTCTTCTCATTTGATTCATCTGAAATAGCAGTGATGAAGAAGGTTCTCGAATACGATCCATATCTGGACGGCAGCCTAAGCCCTGAGGATTTGCAGAAGATAAAGGCTGATCCTGAGGCAAACATAATATTTGCAAGGCAAGACTACGTGTTAAAGGATGGAGTATCAAGCAGCTTAAATGCAAAAGAGTATTATTTGTATATAAAGTCCGAGGATGCTGACTTTCTTGAGCGTGCGGAGAAAAAACTCAAGGCAAAAGTGCCAAGTGCAAAACGTGCATCAGCTGACCAAGAGAAGAAGATAGTAGAGATAATAAACAAGGAGCGCAGCGAAGGCGAGCAAGGGCTCGGACTAATTTTCGGATAGAATAAAAAAAGAAAGGAATCACGGTGCACTATACCCTGAAGTCCAAGAGCCAGTATATATCACGTTAGTCGCAGCTCCGTTGTTATTATTCCCAGAGTAGTCGTTCGCATTCCCATTCAGCGGCCACCAACCTACAAGGTTTTGCGTATTTTGAGGGGCGCCTCCAATTCCTTCATAGTAAAGTGCAGCCACATCATTTGCTGAAAGAGAGGTGTTGTAGATTTGGACGTTTGCTATAATTCCATTATAATATCCAACATTAGTAGAAAGTCCCAATTGCATATTAAAAAAATTATAACCAGTTGCACTAGTACCGGAATAGGTTCCTATAAGGGCACCGTTTCTATAATAATCAATAATATTTACAGATGTTTGCCTGTAAACAAACACAAGCATATACCAATTTCTTGCACTAAGCCCCAAAGGAACTAAGGGATTTGCGTTCCACCATTCAACATTTCCAGGTGAACCACTTCTTAAATCATATGGTTGACCTGGATCAGCATCAAACATTCCTGTTGGATTATCTGTGTTTGGATTTATCCACATCACAAAAGTTATAGGTAGAGAAGGTTTTGGAACAGAATCTAAGTTAATTACGCTATCTACCCCATCAAATTGCGCAACATACTGCGGCAGCTCATTATTGCAAGTCCCTTCAAGAGATGTCGCAGCCACTGTCTTAAACACCTGGCACGAGCCTGGTTGCGCCTTAGGCGCGAAATTCGCCGAGTTGAATACGCCCATTTGAAAGAGTGCGACAAGCACAACGGCGATAATAAGTATCGCCCATCCGTACGTCATGAGATACTCCATTGCGCTTTGCAACTTCAATTTCTGATTAAACTCTTTCCCAAAGAGTTTAACGGACTGGGATTTCAGGGAAGAGCTACTCTGAGAGGTATCCTTTTTTTGTGGCTCCTCAGAGAGAGAGACAATATTTTTCATGATGTTCCAGTAAATTGCATCTTATAAAAATAAAAACGCATATTAATGTCCCCAAACATCTGCACTTATCTTATCTGCGGGGTATTTGATGGAAACCAATGCGTCTTTCATTGCCTTTACGAAATTGAGCGGTCCGCATATGTATGCTCCCCTCTCAAGGAAGTCCGGCGCATGCCTTGATATCATGTTAGCATCTATGTGCCCCTTCTCTCCTGTCCATGATTCTGCTCCGTCATCTCTAGTAACTGTTATCGTCATCTTCATTCCAAGATCCTTTACATAGCTCTCTAGCTCCTCCTTAAGTATTATCTCGTCTGGATGCTTAATACTGTATATAAGGTTCACGTCTATTTGCAAATTCTTCTCACGTATAAGCCTCAGCATCGATATAAACGGCGCAAGTCCCGTTCCACCGGCAAGGAAGAGTACCTTCTTGTCTTTGTTTGCATCGAACTTGAACTGTCCATGAGGCCCGCTGACATAGAGCACATCACCAGGTTTGGCCACATCGAGTTTGGATGTGAACTGCCCATGTATCATTGCTATTATAAAATCAAGTGTCTTAGAGTCTGGGCTCGATGCCAAGGAAAATGCCCTGCTTATCTCAGCCCCACTTGCAGGATCCTTGTATATAAGCATTACGAACATCCCCGGGTCAAAGCTCAAAGTTGCATCATCTATGGCTTTAAGCCGAAGAACATCAACGTCTTTGGCAGTATTGAACAATTCCACGATGGCATAAGGTTTCTTGACTATCATGCAACTACCATGCTAATTTTTTGTGAGCTCTTCTATTGTGTGCTCGAATTTTTCAACCGATTTTATTATCTCCTTGAGCTTTGGGTTTATATTATATCCAAGTCCGTATCCTCGCTCTGTCCTTATGTGGGTCGGCTGCAGCACATTGAGATCTATGGAGAGGTCCCGAAGCGTTATTATCAGCGTCTTTCTCGTGAATTTTTTGCCCAATAGAGTGTAGAGTTCCCTTGTGGTTCTAGGGCTCTTTTTCATGAGGAGCTTCAACACCGCATAATTTGGCCTACTTAGGATCTTTCTCAACACCCATATCTCGTCCTTCTCCTTTTCTCTAGTTATCATTAGAACACAGTATTAATTGGGCAACAAATAATATAAAGGGTATCTAAACGCTATTTCCACAATCTGCCTGATTGCAACATCAAACATCACCCAAGTCCACGAAATATATAAAAACATATTGTTGATATTTAAGTATAAATTTATATACTTAAGTAAACAAAATAGGATTATGCTAAAATTAGACATTATTCCAAAACATACAATCGAACCAGAGAAAAATGCAGAGAGTCTGTCCTTTTATGTGCAATACGCGCAAAAGCTTGAAAATGACATAAGCGTTCCTCTTGAGATACCGCGTGCCATTTCCAAATCGGGCCAATCATACAAGTACAATGTAGAGAGTCGTTTTGGAGGCCTTAGCATATTCGAAGCAAAAAAGTTAGAGGAGATAAAATCAAGCGTGATAGAACGCATTGTTAGCGCTCCTAATCCCCAGATGGACATGAGGGCGGCAGAGGGCATGGCGTACTATGAACTATCCAAATTCAAAGGTGAATCGGATGCGAGGTATTTCTCAAAGATACTATCTCACGACATTACTGGATATGGTCCAATAAGCATACTGATGGAGGACAAGGCAAACATCCAGGAAATAGAGGTAAACGGTCCTACATCTCCAATATCCATAGTTCATTCCAAATATGGCAGATGTCTTACAAACATGCGTTTCACTCACCTGGAAGGGTTCAGGAGGACAATAAACAAATTCATATACGACTCTAATTGCGAATTAAATGAAGACACTCCTATCATAGATGTCCAGGTTGACGACGCAAGATTGCACGCCCAAATAAGCCCCTATGCTACAAGTGGGGCAAACGCAACAATAAGAGTGGGCGGACGCAGCAAGGCAAATGTATCGTCGTTAATAATAGATGGAACTGCAGACCCAAACACACTTGCATATATTTGGCTTGCAGTAGAGAGTGGCGCAAACATAATCATATCTGGGCCTCCGGCCAGCGGAAAGACAACGCTTCTAGTCTCTATATTATCATTCGTTCGAAGGCATAGGCGGATAGTTACAATAGAAGAGGACATAAACGAGCTTAAATTTTATCCGAATGTCGCAAACATCGTCCAACTCAGCGGATTTAAGTCAAAGCTGTTTTGCAATACTCGGGACCAGGCAATAAATGCACTGAGGATGAGGCCAGACGTGCTCGTTGTCGGAGAGGTTCGGGGAAATGAGGCGAGGGAGCTATTTTCCGGGGCTAACCTTGGAGTACAATTCATGACGACCCTTCACAGCAATGAAAATGGCCTAGCTGTCATAAACAGGCTCCTTGCAAAACCTCTGGAAGTCGATCCAAGGGTGCTGAGCATGCTTGACCTTTCAATACATATGGAAAAGAGGAACGAGAGCGGCAAGCACATATCACAGATCATTGAATATAACTGGCTTAGCAGGGCCGAGGTCCAAGGTGGCGGTACAACACTTGAAAATGGCGATTCGGTCGAGATGCGCTATATGGCCAAGGATTCATTATTCTACCAAGATAAGCTAGGCGAATCCAAAATAATCAATATGTACTGCAAAACAAACAGCAAACAAACCCAAGATGCAATAAAAGAGCTGCAAAAAAGAGGAACTTTCCTAAAATCTTTAAGCAAGAAAAAAATAGGGGTCATGGAGATGGCGGATGCCATATACAACTATTAGGTAGTAAAATGGATTATGGATCATTACTTGTGCCACTGTCAATTTCTATGCTGATCACGTGCGTCCTTGTATCCGCATATGCAGGGCCATCAGCATACACATTTGCAATTTTGTGCACAATCCCGTTGCCATTTGCGTTTTTCATATCAACGTCTATAACAAAAATTCAAAAATTAACGGAGGATAAAGATATGCTTGAAGAGTTCGTAGAAAAAATACGCACGATCTCAGGCGCAAAAACTGCTACGTTGCCCATGAAAAAAAGAATGTCTGCAATTTTCCCGTGCAGGGACGCAAGGCTTAACAAATCATTCCGCACGGCTTCATACCTATCAAGGCTTGGCTATCCTGTGCATGTCGCAATTGCGAAGGCTCACTTGCGGCTTGGAAAGGTGGGGGATTTGACAAGAAGCATTCCAACCGAAGTCGGCGCAGCTACATTCCTCTCAAACATCATAGCGCAGCATTACGATAAAATGCAAACTCTTTCGTCGACCGCCGCATCACGCCTGCAAAGATACGCCACCGCAAACATGTTTGTGTCAACAATAGTGCCCTCATTTGTGATATTCGGGTTCATTGGGAGCCTGGTGATATCACAAAAGGCAGTGGGGATAAGCGCGCTTGTAGTTATAATGAACTTGATAATACCGTTTCTCTACGCGCTGAGCAATTTTACTATGTATAGGGGATTACTTGAATAGCACAAACATACTACTCGCTGCAGCTTTTGCAATTTCTGCGCTCATGCAAAATATTGCAGCGTGCATTGGAATTGCGATGCTGATATACGCCATCTACATTCGCAAGATGGTCCGTGCCCGCAAGTCAGATAAAACCGAAAACATGGAAATGATAATCGGGGATTTTTCAAAGCGCTACGCACAACACAAAAGCGCAATAAAGGCAGCAGAAACAGTTTTGAGTTTATTTGGCCCAAACAAGGCGGCAGTTTGCGGCGCTGTAAAATCGGCCAGGCTTGGGGCACAGAAAATAAAAAATTCATGCAATGTCGGCAGTCAGTGCGCAAAATTTATTGGAACATTAGCAAATGGGATGACCAGCGGCAGGGACATAAGCCAAGAAATCGATATAATGCTGCAGAAAATCCGCAGTACAAATGCACATGAGAATTTGATTAGAGAAAAAACAGAGGGGATGCACGTGATCTCCCAACTAGGCATATCGTTCTTCTTCCCCATGTTTGCAGGTATAAGCTCAAACATAATGCAAGCATCCCTAAGTGCAGGTTCGCTTGGATCCACGTCAAGAACCTTTGTGCTCTCGGTTATGCTGTACATAGGCACAATTCTATTCATAACTTCATCGTTCAAGAATCCAAAGTCTCCCCCGATTCACAGGATAAGCGCAGTTGTCCCGTTATTCGTCACGGGCGTACTGGTATTCCTTCTTGCATCTTCATTCTCAAGTGTCTTATAGGTGAATAAATGAGAAAAATCAAAGAAAAAATGAGAAAAGCAATAGAAGTGATATCTCCGGAAGCCGCATGCCTTGCAATGATGGCAAAATCTTCAAAGGGACAGGGTTCGCTGGAGTACATAATGATGCTCGCAGCTGCAAGCATAGTTATCGTTCTCGCACTTGCAATGATTGTAAAGCTCAAGGGCGCAGTGGTCTCAAATGTGACTATGAACGGGAATTCGATGAGCATATCGCAGGCAATATCCAGTCAGCTATCGGCAATATCGTCAAATACGGTGTAGTTTGATGAAGCTGCAGTTATCGTTTGAATTTATGGCATACCTCGCACTGGCATTTGTCTCTATCGCCACCATAGTCGCAACGCAGGCCGGGTGGCAAAATGCCATACGGGAATTTCGCGGCGAGTATAGCATGTACATGCTTGCGCAGCAGATAAATGCCGCATTGCTATCAGGCAATGCAAATAGCTATGCTGCGCTCTCATACACGCAAATGTGCAATCAAACCTTCAACGGCGGTCTGATGGAGACTAAGTATGGGAATTTTTCCATAATCGGTGACATAAATGTGCAATCGGTATGCAGATGATGGGTCCAAGCCAGCTCCATGCGTGGGCAAAATTAAGCTGCAAATATCTCTTGAGATCCTGCTTTCGATGTCAGTTGCGATGCTCATAGCACTTTATGTATTTACGTCGTTCACTGCAGCATATTCAAGTTACGGCAAGATGCATTCAAACGAGAGAGCGCTCGCATGCGACGCAATAAATCTATCAAGTAAGATAGCAAATCAATGCAGCTACTGCATAAGTTTAGTTAGGAATGAGTGTTGACATGAATGCTTGCAAACGTGCAATGATATCAATGGACTTGCTTTTGGCAATGCCAATAGCTCTCGCAGCATCGTATTTGTTATTTGCGAATTTCTCATACACCTCAAACTACCAAATAACATCCTCTTCGTTTTATTCCAACAAACTAAACCAATACGCAGTATCGCAGGAACTAGCAAGCGCGATCGACGCAGGGGGAATAAATTATTCAAGTGCCATAAGACTTGTGCATTCTCAATACGCACTATTCAACTTCAATATCTCAATAATTGATCTAAGTGAAAATGCGGCATGCGGCGAAACTTCCGTCTGCAGAATAATAGAGATAGAGCGAAATTCGTATCTTCTGGTGGTAAGAAATGAGAATCCAAACAAGCCTTGAATTTGTGCTCATACTCAGCGCAGTAAGTGCACTAATACTAAGCACCATAATCTACTATGGAAAGGACCTAACGCTCTACACCGGCGGCGAAAAAGCATATTCAAATATATCGATGTTCCAAAACCCACCTACGCTAAAACCAAACGGTTCGGGGTTGATTGCGTATGTGAATCAAACTTCGATTGTTGGTAAGGCAAATCCCATTTCAATGCTTCTCTACGGGTGCCAAATGGGGTATGCCAATATCTCGGTGGGCTCAAACGCATCTTTCATCTTATACAAAGCTTACCAAAACATAATATTCAACGATACTTATCCAATGACCGACTATTTCATGCCAGCAAATGTTGGGTTGGTAAACTTGGAAATTAGATACAGTATATTTTGCTCAAAAGAAAGTTCAAATGGGACATATACTCTTTCGTCATTTTCGCAGGTCGCCGCAAATTCGACAAGCGCCACCTCCCCATATCCGACGAAGGTCCAATTATCCGCATATATCTCCCAAAGGAACGAATCGCTATCATACAACAACTTCTCATCAAATCCGCTTTATACATTAAGTGAATCAAGCCACTGCACTTTCACTACCTTTTCGGGAACTCCCCTTCCTGCATCAAGGCAGTGCCAGAATGGGGATAGCTGGGACTACCAAGTGTTCTCAGGCTCGTGCTACGAGTCGGGCCAGTCCCAAACTGAAACTTACTGCATATATCCAACCCAGACCGGAACGGACATCAAATCGCCAAGCGGCCAAAATTATAATTACAAGTATAATTTCTCACTTGGCATATACAATGGCACAAGTGCATATCTATCATCATTAAACAGCTCAAGCGCGTCATCTCCAGTTTTCTATAACGGCGCAGATATCGGCACTGCGAATGTCATGAGCGTGTATTCCCAGCCATACTACCCAAATTTTGAAATCCTATCAAACAACACTTCATCTAAATTCGCAAATTCCACATACTTAAACTCGTATGAGCAGGCACAAACTTCTGCATTCTCAACATTCTCATTCTACAACAACACTGTTGGCGACCAAAGTGCAATACAGCAACAGCTTGCGGAATTCAATAATGCCGCGCAGCAGCTGCTTGCATCTAGACCGCAATCAATTCAGGGGTGCAACATACTGGCAAACTCCTTATATTGCAGCTCTCCATACCCATTCCAGTATTCCATAAACGTCAATTTAGGAAAAAGCCCGGTACACAATCAGACAATATATGCAGAAGGCTCCAAAGTCAAAATAAATAGCACATGATATCATGAATGCCCAATTCGCCACCATAGAGTCTCTTGTCTCAGTGTCTGTAGTGATCGCATTCATCTCATTTGGATCTGTCATATTGAACGGATCGAATGCATCTTTCTACTCAAGCTCAAGAGCGTTAAATTCAAATATCGCAGGATACGATTTTGTGCAGCAGCTCTATCAAAACAAATCGTTCGCCTCTTGCCTCTCACAAACAAATTCAAGCGCAAGATACTTGTGCGCAGAGAGCTACGTATCGGAATACAAAAATATCTATCAAGCAGGTAACGTTGCGATAGTTGTTGGGAATGCCACATTTGGCAACTCAAGCCAAACAAATTTTAGGGCATGCGCCCAATTTACTGGCACTGGTGCCAAACTAACAGCGTGCTTGTTAGGGGGTGGATGAATGTCATTTTACGGAATATTCGTGTCGTCAATAATAATATGTGCCATTTCGCTTGCATACGCTATGTCTGAAAATGCGCAGGTGCAAGGATCACTGTCAAGTGCGTACTCTTCCCTAGCCGCAAATATCCGCCTCCAGTCCCTTAACCAAATAATCGGCAATATGGGAACCGAAAATTCAAGCATGCAAAACATCGCACAGTTAAATAATGCAAAACTGTATTGCTACGCAAGCCAGTGCACAATGCAAACAGCATTCGGATATCTCCTAATTAAAAATTAGCTAACTTCAGAGTATGTACCATGCAAAATATCTAATGAATTTCTTTGCCCACTTGTATAAAATAAAGTTGTTTCTCTTAACGTCTTTCACAAGCGCGCTATACCTCACCTTCTCTTCAGGAGTTAGCTTGCCCTCTTTTACTATCTCGGTCCTCTTCCCATCAACTACCTGAACCTCCTTCTTGCTCACTATGTCTTTTGCAACCATCCCATACCACTCGTCCAGTGCATTCCCCTGTTTCTTTATGATGCTCAGGAAGTCTCGCATTCCAATCTTCCTCTTCCTTCCTGTCCTGTCTTCTTCGACTGCAGGTATGAGTGCGGCTTTGTCTGCTATCGCATCTAGATCTGCATTAGAGAATCCTATAGTCGCGCGCGCAAGCCTGCCAAACGAGAGTTTTTCTATAGGCATCTTTCTTGTATGTAATATGAAAGCCTGCTTTCTGGTCTTGTAGTCAGGTGGAGGTATGTATATCGATTCTCCAAATCTTCCTGCCCTCTTTAGGGCTGGGTCCATATCCCAAGGCTGGTTTGTGGCTCCTATTACGTATATCCCCTCCGGATTTTTTTCCACACCGTCAAGTTCCTGCAAAAATTGGTTGACCGCCATCTTCATGAAACTCTGTGACTCTCCTCCGCCTCCGTCTCTCTTGGTTCCAAGCGCATCCACTTCGTCAAAGAATATTATGCATGGAATAGCATTCCTTGCCTGTTCAAATATCGCATGCATGTTCTTTTCAGTGTTTCCTGCATACATATCAACTATCTCGTTGATGTTGGCTATTATCACATTAGAATGCGTCTCTCCAGCCACTGCCCTTACAAAGTACGTCTTTCCGCATCCTGGCGGACCATAAAAGATTACTCCAAGGCCGAGTTTCTTCCCATAAGCCTTGAGAAGATCGGGTTTTTTGATTGCAAGAACTATGTTTTGGTAAATCAGCTCTTTCTCTTTTTCCATGCCTACAACATCTTTGAATGTGGTATTGGATTTGAACCATTTGACTTTCTTTAACTGTCCATCCTGAGAAACAGTCCCCTGCGTGGCTGGCTCAGGCACATTGTTATTCTTGTCCATCAAAGGTCTAGGTCCCTGCATGCTATCTAGCTTAGGCCTTAGCTGCTCAAGCCTGGACCTTGCCTGGTCGTAGTCTGGTTTGACCTTAAGCGATTTTTCATACCACTCTTTTGCACCCTGATAATCCTGCTGGTATTCGCATATGACTCCCATCACATAAGGTGCGTCATGGCTGTTTGGCTCAATCATAAGGACCCTGTCAACATCGCGTACTGCAAGATCGTACTTATTAACTATGGCATACGCGAGCGCCCTGTTGAAATACGCACTGGAATATGTAGGATCCTCGGCTATGGCTCTCCCGTAGTAATCTATAGCTTCATCAAATTTGTTCTCTTCAAAGAATTTGCCTGCCTTGGTATAGTAATCCTTTGCAACAGGATTTGCAGTATCATTCTTCTTTGGTTGGTCTGCCATGTTCACATCAACTTCTTTTGCGAAATCCTCTTAATCTCAATATCTTCCTGCTTTTCAATTTCCAATTTATCGAGCAATATATTTAATGACTTGTCAACCATCGAAATATACTTGTTCTCCCTGGGTACGTTTATCAGCTTGCAGCTTGCGAATTCCCCAACTAGCTTTATTGCCTCCATATACTGTATTTTCAGGTATTTATCCCTTATCTTATAATTGCCCAATACTTGGTTTACTACAAGCTTGCTATCTGAGTAGAGTGTAACATTGCAGTTTTTCCCAAATATCTCAAGTGCCTTCTTTAAGGCAAGAATGACCGCGTTATATTCAGCGAAATTGTTTGTCTTTATTCCGTTGAATACAGTTTCACCATGTATTTTTACGTGTTTGTCATCGAATATCATATATCCGGAAGCGCTTTTACCTGGATTTCCCCTGGATGCCCCATCCGTATAAATAGTTACTTCCACAATCTTACCAATATAGTATAAATAGGCTAAAAATAAAAAGGTAGATTGGTGCTTGATTGGCTGAAAATGTCTTAATAATAGGGTCTGGGTGTGCAGGATTATCGGCTGCGATATACACTGCAAGGGAAGGATTCCAGCCTCTCGTAATAGCAGGTTCGATATCCGGAGGGCAATTGATGCTTACGACAACAGTGGAGAACTACCCTGGATTTCCCAGCGGCGTGCAGGGGCCGGAGCTAATAGAATTAATGCGCAAGCAGGCAGAGAGGTTCGGTGCGAAGATGGTATACGAAGACGTAATGGACGTAGATTTTTCCTCGAAACCTTTCAAGATAAGCACAGGACCTAATACCTATGAAGCGAATTCTGTCATAATCGCAACTGGGGCAAATGCAAAGTTAATGGGCCTTGAATCAGAAACAAAATACATGGGCAAGGGCGTCAGCACTTGCGGAACATGCGATGGGCCGTTCTTTAAGAACAAGGATGTTATAGTTGTAGGCGGAGGCGACACCGCCATGGAAGATTCGGAATTTTTGACCAAGTTCGCAAAGAGCGTCACGATAGTCCACAGAAAAGACTCGTTTAAGGCAAGCAAGGTTATGCAAGACAAGGTTCTTTCTAACCCGAAGATAAAAGTCGTATGGAATTCCACGGTCCAGGAGATACTAGGCGATGGAACGCATGTCAACGGTGCCACTATAAAAGATGTCAACACCGGAACTCTCACAAACATCCCAATAGATGGCGTGTTTGTTGCCATAGGGCATACGCCAAATACCACTTTCCTAAAAGGAAAGCTAAATGTCGATGCACGCGGTTTTCTGGTGGTCAAAGATGAGGTTTTAAGCGATATAGAAGGCGTATTTATCGCTGGGGACGTATCGGATCCATTTTACAAGCAGGCTGCAACTGCTGCTGCAAGCGGTGTCAAGGCCGCACTCCACGTAAGAGAGTATTTGAACAAGTAGAAATATTATTGCTCACGGAGCGCTATACCCGCTAGTCCAAGAACCAGTATATATCACGTTGGTCGCAGCACCGTTGTTGTTATTCCCGGAGTAGTCGTTCGCATTCCCGTTCAGCGGCCACCACCCTACAAGATTCTGCGTATTTTGAGGAGCACCTCCGATTCCTTCATGATAAAGTGCAGCCACATCATTCGCTGAGAGGGAGGTGTTGTAGATTTGGATATTGGCTATTCCACCTTTATAATACACTCCGCTCCAAGTACCAATTATTGTTTGAGTTATTGCTTTTTTTTGGGGCAACGATGAGGAACCTGTTGCAACTTCCCTACCATTTACAAAAAGTAATCCGTTTTGAGTTTGAAAATTATATTCTGCCGTAACAAAATTCCAACCGTTTAGAAAGTTAGTAGTATAACTAAATCCATAGTTACTCGTGTCAGGCCAATATTCCATACCTGTACTAAGCACTGAGAAAAGTTCTACATTGTCTAGATTTATTATAGCATCGTGTATTGATATATCTGCAGAGGATACATCTATCCATGCATTTATTGTAATTTGGTCTGGTGTGTAAGAACTAGAAGGGGCATTAATATTGCTGCTCGCCCCATCAAACTGCGCGACATACTGCGGCAACTCATTATTACAAGTTCCTTCAAGAGACGTCGCAGCTGTTGTTCTAAACACCTGGCACGAACCAGGTTGCGCCTTGGGCGCGAAATTTGCCGAGTTGAATACACCCATTTGAAAGAGTGCGACAAGCACGACTGCAATAATAAGTATAGCCCATCCGTACGTCATGAGATATTCCATTGCGGATTGGTTCTTGATGGAACTTCTTCCTAAGAAGTTTCTTTCCATCTCGCTTTGCGATTTTGGACTTTTAGAAGCAGTAGACTCTATGTTAACTTCTGCATTTTGCAGCGTGCGCGTTAGCCTCATTGTCTCAATAGATATGTTCAGATACGCCTTTTATATATTCTTTTGGAGTCGCGCGTCATTGTGGGAAGATCCTAAACTCTAGGCTATTGCGAAGATGGTACCGCATGACCTTCAAATTCCTCTCGCAATTTCATTTCCCGGCGTTTCCTGTTGTATCCTATCGAGAAGTTATGGGTCGCATCCCTGATCCTCCTGAGCAAAAGCATCATCTTGCTGTTGTTGTTAAATCTCCTTGGGGTTGATTCGTCCGGTAGATAAATCTCTTCAAATTTTTTGGCAAGCCCTATAACGGGAAGTGCAAGTCCAAGCGAATTGAGCGAATCCCTAGCTGCATTTAGCTGCTCGATCCCGCCATCGATTAAAATAAGGTCAGGCATCTTTGCGCCTTCATCCAACAGTCTTCTATATCTCCTATGCACAACTTCACGCATGCTTGCGAAGTCGTCAGCGCCATCCACCGTCCTTATCTTGAATTTCCTGTACCCTTTTTTGTCCGGTTTTGCGTTCACAAACCTTACCATGCCCGAAACTATGTGCTCGTCTCCTAGGTTTGATATATCAAACGATTCTATCACTAGTGGGATAGATGGCAAATTTAAGGATTCCTGCAAATCTGCAAGTGCGCTATCATGCTCCATATTGGCTTCGATATTCTTTTCGGCAAGGTCTATTAGAGCGCGCTTTTCTCCTTTGATCGGAACAATAATGCTGACACGCGCACCCCTCGAACGCTCCAAAAATCCTTCCAACGCTTCTCTCTCGACTTCATCTGTCCAACAGGCTTTGTTTAGCATTATCTCTCGTGGGATCTGGTTCGCAGAGTAAAACGCCCTTAAGAATTCCTGCTCGAAATTCTCCTGGTTCTCAATTTCAAAATCTTTCTTCCCAAGTAGCACACCTCTCCTAATCCCCATTTGGACGACGAGTGCCTTCTCGCCCACTTTCTTGAATACGAGTATATCCTGGTCATAGTTTTTTTCATGATCCACTATCTGTTTTTCTGACAAGGCTCTGATGCTATCTATCTGGTTTCTAAGTTCAAGAGCCTCTTCGTACCTCATTCCCATCGATGCTTCGTGCATGCGTTTTGTCAAGGCATCCACCGTGCGCGCGCTGTCGCCTTCAAGGAACCGCCTTGCATCATCTACCTGTTTTTGATAATCCAACTGGCTCACATTTCCGATGCACGGTGCGGTGCATATTCCGATATGGTAATTTAAGCACGCCTTATTTGGCATAGTCCTGCATGTCCTTAACTTGAACGTGCTGACTACGAGTTTTTGCAGGTCCCTGCGCATAGTGCCGTCAGTATAAGGTCCAAAAGATTCTAGTTTTGGCCCGCTCTTCCTGCTACTTAAGATTCTAGGGTACACATCCTTTGTGAATGCGATGTATGCAAATGTCTTAGAATCCTTTAAACTGATGTTGTACTTCGGGGAATATTTTTTAATCAATTTATTCTCAAGCAGCAGCGCCTCGACCTCGCTACCTACAACTATCCAGTCTATCTTGCGTATCTTAGATACTAGCTGCCTCGTCCTTGTTGCAAGCCTATCTTGGTTAGAAAAATAACTACTCACCCTCTTTCGCAGGGCTTTTGCCTTTCCGCAATATAAGACTGCATCCTCATCATCCCTAAACAAGTACACCCCTGGATCCATCGGCACCAGATGGGGATCAAAATCTGTCCAGTTTTTTATTTGTATCAATATATTTACCTGCCTAAAGCTTGGATTAGAAACCTGCCAGTGTGCGATCCCTTAACTTTTATTATTTCCTCGGGGGTCCCGCTTGCTACTATCTCGCCTCCGCCCCCGCCTCCTTCAGGCCCTAAGTCGATTATATAATCGCAGCTTTTTACCACGTCTAAATTATGCTCTATGACAAATACGCTATTGCCTTTTTCTACAAGGTTGTTGAGCACGCCTATCAGCCTTTTTGTATCGTCGAAATGGAGACCCGTAGTGGGTTCGTCGAGCATGTATACCACATGGCCCTGCTTATTTTTGCTTAATTCCCTTGCAATCTTTATCCTCTGGCTCTCTCCTCCGGAAAGCGTTGTCGCGCTCTGCCCAAGTTTTATGTAACCAAGCCCTACATCAACAAGCGTTTTGAGTTTCCTTGAGATGGGCGGAATATTCTCGAAGAATGCATTTGCCTCTTCAACCTCCATATTCAGTATTTCGGAAATGTTCTTTCCGCGATACAGTACGCCAAGCGTTTCCTTATTGTATCTCTTGCCGTGGCACTCGCTGCATTCAACGTAGACATCCGGAAGAAAATTCATCTCGATCTTCAGGACTCCGTCTCCCTGGCATGTTTCACATCTGCCGCCTTTTACGTTGAATGAAAACCTGCCCTCCAGGTATCCCCTAACCTGGGCCTCTCTTGTTGACGCAAAGAGTTTCCTTATCTCGTCAAAGAGTTTTGTGTATGTTGCGGGATTGCTCCTAGGCGTCCTCCCTATCGGATCCTGGTCTATAACTATAACGTTTTGTACAACCCTTGGCACGTCAAAGGACAAATATGATCCTATCAAATCCGCCTGCTCTCCGAATTTTTTCTTCAGAAGCGGCATCACTGTCTGGTTCATCAAAGTGCTCTTTCCAGATCCAGACACTCCAGTTATTCCGCACAGAACCCCTATTGGCAGTGGCACTGTCAGGTTTTTCAGATTGTTCTGGCTTGCCCCTGTTATCCGCATGAAATCTTTCGGCTTTCTTCTGATGCTTGGGATATCTATCCTAAGCTCTCCAGAAAGGTATCTACCTGTCAGGCTCTTTTTGTTATTCATGACCTCTTTTGGCGTTCCCTGCGCGGTTATATGCCCTCCGTGTATGCCTGCTCCCGGCCCTATGTCCACTATATAATCTGCCGCAAGAATCGTATCAAGATCATGTTCTACCACTATCAGCGTGTTTCCTATATCCCTAAGCCTATGCAGCGTGCTGATTAGTTTTGCATTGTCCCTTTGGTGGAGGCCTATGCTAGGCTCGTCTAAAATATACAGTACGCCCATAAGATTGCTCCCTATCTGCGTAGCGAGCCGTATGCGCTGCGCTTCCCCTCCCGAAAGAGTCCTAGCGCTTCTAGATAAGGAAAGGTATCCAAGCCCCACATTTTTCAAAAATCCGAGCCTCTCGTTGATCTCTTTTAGTACCTGCGTAGCTATTGCAAGTTCTTTCTGGGCAAGTTTAGATTTCAATTCTCCAAAGAACCCCACCGCATCCTCGATACTTAAATCAGTCACATCTATTATGCTCATTCCTTCAATCTTGACTGCGAGCACAACTGGCTGGAGCCTCTTGCCCATGCATGTCTTGCACGGATCGGCCTTCATGAATTTCTCGATCTCCTCCTTTCTCCATTCGCTTTTCGTATCGCGGTATAACCTCATCGTTTGCGGAATAACGCCTTCGAATTTGTCACTCTTTGAACCCATCCACTTTCGCATGTTCCACTTGCTCGTTGGTTCGTCCTCTCTATCTCCATATAAAAGGACCTCCAATTGCCTTGGCGTAAACTTCTCTATAGGCTTCCAAACATCAAATCCATGCCTCCTCCCGGCAACTGCTATCTGCTCCGCCCTCCACGCAAGGTCCATCCTTCCATATATCTCTATTGCACCTTCCATTACCGACTTAGATTTATCCGGTATGAGCAGGTCAGCGGAGATTTCGGTTATCTCCCCAAGCCCGTGGCAAGTCGGGCAGGCTCCGAAAGGGCTGTTGAACGAGAACATCCTAGGCTCCAAACTCTCGAACACTATCTCCGGGTGATTTTGGCAGGCCCCAAAAGTGCTATATGCTATCTCATCTGAGAATCTGTTCAATTCTTTCTTTGCCTCTCGATTTCCCCTGCTCCCAATAACTATCATCCTTCCATTTCCAACTCTAAGCGCCTGCTCAACTGCTTCTGCAATGCGCGATCTCTCTTCTTCATCAATTTTTACCGAGTCTATTACTGCCTCTATCCAATGTTTTTCATATTTGGCAAGCCTTGCATCGTTTCTCACCGTATCCGAAGAGTAAATCCTTTGGTCTATCCTTATTTTTGCAAAACCCTGCTTTTTAAGATCCTCAATTACCTGGTCGTGCGTCCCTTTCTGCCCTCTTACTATAGGTGCGAGGAAGACAAGCGTCTTGCCTTTCGCATCCATTATGAGGCTTGTTATATTCTCTGCGCTCTGAGGCTTTATTGGGCTGTTGCATTTTGGGCAATGGTGCGTTCCGATTCTGGCGTATAGAAGCCTTAGATAATCATAAATCTCGGTAACCGTTCCAACTGTCGACCTTGGATTCTTGTTGGTTGTTTTCTGTTCTATGCTAATCGCAGGCGAAAGTCCATCTATGCTATCAACATCTGGCTTGTCCATAAGTCCGAGAAACTGCCTTGCATATGCTGACAGGCTCTCAACATACCTCCTCTGACCTTCGGCATATATTGTGTCAAAAGCAAGTGTAGATTTTCCAGATCCTGAAAGCCCCGTCATAACAATAAGCTTGTTCCTTGGCAATTCCACATCTATGTTCTTTAAATTATGCTCCCGTGCTCCCTTTACAAATATGCTATCTCTCATCCCTCTCGCCTCGCAGCCAGCCTCTTCATCTCTTCAATGCTCTCTCGTAGTTCTATTGCTTTTTCAAATTGAAGGTTCTCTGCGGCCTTCTTCATCTCAGCATCCATCCTTGCAATCTCCTTTTGGATATCCGACCTTCCCATATGCTTTATCCCAGCCACTGACCTCTTTTTCTCTTCAATGCTCTTTACTACGGTCTTTGGGGTTATGCCGTATTTTTTGTTATATTCCATTTGTAGCAATCTTCTTTGTTCGGTTATCTTTACTGCTTGTGCAATCGAGTCGGTAATCTTGTCTGCAAACAAGATAACTAGCCCATCAACATTCCTTGCAGCTCTACCTATTGTCTGGATAAGGCTTCTAGTGTCCCTCAAAAAACCTTCCTTGTCCGCATCAAGTATGAATATGGTTGCAACTTCAGGTATGTCAAGCCCTTCCCTTAGCAGATTTATCCCAACTAAAATATCGAATTCCTTTGCACGAAGTTGCCTTATTAGCTCAATTCTATCAAGGTTCGATATCTCACTGTGCAAATATCTCACTTTGAAATTCTCCTTTGCCAAAAAATCCGTAAGGTCCTCTGCCATTCTCTTTGTAAGTGTCGTGATCAGCACTCTATTCCCATTTGATATAGTCACTTGCGCTTGTTCCATCAAATACTTCATCTGCCCTTCCATTGGTCTTACTTCAACCTCCGGGTCTAGCAGGCCTGTCGGACGGGTAATCAAATCAACTTCCTTTTGGCTATGCGCAAGCTCGTACTGCGCAGGTGTTGCAGAAACGAATAACGTAGTTCCCATCTTCGCTTCAAATTCTTCAAATTTTAATGGGCGATTGTCAAAAGCGCTAGGCAGCCTAAAACCAAAATCCACAAGGTTCTTCTTGCGCATGAAATCCCCATTATACATGGCCCTCGATTGAGGTATTGTCTGGTGGCTTTCATCTATTATCAAGAGAAAATCCTTCGGAAAGTAATCCATAAGCACGTATGGCGGTTCTCCCGGTGCCCTTCCATCAAAATGCCTGCTGTAATTCTCAATGCCGCTCGTATATCCAATCTCATTGATCATCTCAATGTCATACCTTACTCTCCTCTCGAGCCTTTGCGCCTCCAGTGCAGGAAGTTTTGGAAGTTGTTCTTGCAATTCCTTCTTAATTGCCTCAAGCGCTACAATCTTCTTTTCTTGAGGGACCACGTACTGCCGGGCCGGATAAATCACTGTGCTGTCGATATCTACTATCCTATCTCCAGTCAAAAAGTCAATCTCCTTTATGCTCTTTATCCTTCCATCATCTATCTCCACTCTTATTATGTTGTTTTCGTATGCAGGGACGACGTCAATTGTTTCGCCACGTACCCGAAACTTTCCAGAATCAAGGCTGTTGTCATTTCTTTGATATTGTATCTCAATTAGCGAGTGTAGAAGCTTGCTCCTTGAAATTTCTGCACCTGCTTTCAGCTCTATGGACATATTGCTGAAATCTTTTGGATTTCCAATACCATATATGCAGCTTATACTTGCGACTACTATAGTGTCTTTTCTGCTGACAAGGCTCGAGACCGCGTGCAGCCTCATCTTTTCTATCTGTTCGTTTACCGATGAATCTTTTTCTATATATGTATCCGTAGTCGGCATGTACGATTCTGGCTGGTAATAATCGTAATACGAAACGAAATATTCAACTCTATTTTCCGGGAAAAGCTCCTTTAGCTCGGTGTAGAGCTGAGCTGCGAGTGTCTTGTTGTGCGCAATTATCAGGGTCGGTTTTTGCAAAGACTGAATAACATTGGCCATAACAAATGTTTTTCCGCTTCCGGTTATGCCGAGAAGCGTCTGTTTTTTAAATTTGGCAAAACCAGACACAATCTGCCCTATGGCAGTAGCCTGCCCTGGAGAAACCTTGTATGGTGCTTTAAGTGCGAATTTCATCAAATCATCAAACGAGACGTGCTTGCTTTTAACTTTTCAAGTTTTTATAACCCGATGTTAGGTTGGCCACTTACCTGGCAGGACCATACGCCTGGGCATAAACCGAATTCTGCGGCAAAAACCCTAAATCCAGTTCATCGAGCAGTAACAAACTGCGTGAAAAAACGGCTGTACATTATATTTTTATAGCTACTCATGGCATAGATATCAGATTTTTAAGTGGGTAAATGAAAGATAAGCTAAAAAAGCAATTGGAGATGTTGAAAAAAAGCAACAAAGTCGACGCACTGCTGGAGCGCGGAGATATAGAAGAGCAGGCATTGCTAAATAGCTCCGAAGACCTGCACCCTGCTGACGAATCCCATACATTCGAGCTGCTAGAAAACTCCAATTCGCAGAGCATAGTGGCCGTATCTAAAAGTTCGTCCAAGCATGCCAAATCCGCAAAGCATGCGATGAAACATGCTCCAAGGGCAATGCCTATGAGGGCCAAGCCTAAAAACAGGGTAAAAGTCGCGAAAAAAACCAATAAGAAAAAGCGAAGGTAATACCAAATTTTACCTGCGATTATCAAGTGCATGCCTGCGCCTGCCGCGTGAATTTTCGCACGTCATTTCTTGTCGTCATCCTTGGAGTTCTTTCCTACCGAGAGCTTAACCCCGTGCTCGTCCCTCTTTATTATTATGTCTAAGCTATCGCTACCAAGTATCTTACGCAGTTCCTCATAGGTGTATGATCCTACCCCTTCGCTATCCTTCTTCTTATTCTTTAATATCTGTGTCCTCTTCTCGACCATGGACTCTTTTGCTATCTTTTTGTATGTGAGGTGCAGATTTGGCCTATCCGCCTCGTATGCGTCCTCTATTCCAAGCTCCTGAGGCTTGTATCCTCCGCTTTGGTATATAAAATTCTTCACTGCTGAAAACTCCCCGCTAACTTCTTTGATCACGCTATTTACCGAATTCCTATCTCCTGCAATAACAAAGTCGTCGCTGTCAAGAAATCCGACAAATGTTTTTGTCCCGGCTACCTTGACTTGATCTTGCAGCAATTGGGATATCAACCTAAGTATAGTCACTGTGGATTTCTCCCCGAATCTCTTTGCGAAATTAGCGATGCCATCAACCCTAAGTCTCCCTATCTCATACTCATTGCCTTCGTTGACCGCCTTCTCTACGGCCTCGGATATCTTGTCCTCGTTTGGCAAATCTATCAACGGATCAAATTTCTTTCCTTTCTTCTTAAGGAATATCCTAACCAAACTACGCAGCTCCTCTGGATCAAACGGCTTTTTTATGTAGTAATCCGCTCCGTACTTTATGCCTTTGAACCTGTTGAATGTCGGGTCCATGGCGCTTACGATTATCACTATCGTATCTTTTAGGTTAGGGTCTGTCTTTACTGTTTGGCACACGTCTAATCCATCCGTTCCAGGCAACATCAAATCTAGGACAACCAAATCTGGTTTATCCTTTCTCATCATTACTATCGCCTCTTTACCGTCATATGCCTGCTTTACCTCGAATCCCTTGCCTATTGACAGCACTATCAGTTTGTTGATATTTTTGTCATCCTCAACTACGAGTATCTTGCGGAGTTCATTTTCCAGCATATAATACGTGAGTATCCCGCCTATGCTCCTTGAAGCTACCATATTGCTTATCTCAAGCTCTCGTAGACTGTCCTTT
>JAKAON010000035.1 GCA_021812185.1 Microcaldota archaeon | reverse complement strand
TCAATCCTGACGGAAGGCTATTCCAGGTGGAATACGCAAAGGAAGCAGTGAGGAAGGGCGCAACGTCTCTCGGGATGGTAGTAAAGGACGGGGTAGTATTCGTGGCCCACAAAAATCTCACAGAGCCTCTTGCCGTAGCATCAACAATACAAAAAGTCTTCAAGATAGACTCGTATATAGGCGCCACTTACAGCGGAATGGTATCTGACGGGTTGCACATTATAAATGTAGCAAGATCAACGTCACAAAACCACAGGCTGATATACAGCGAGAGCAAATCGATAGAAGCAATATCAAAAGAGATATCTGCATACATGATGCAAGCAACTCAATATGGTGGCATGAGGCCGTATGCGGTTTCCGTATTGGTAGGCGGATTCGACGACGCTCCACGTCTCTTCGAGATAGAACCTGGGGCATCATTTCTTGGCTACAAGGCGGATGCCATAGGCATAGGCAAGAAGATCGCATCAGAGACGCTTATCAAGGAATATAAAGATAACATGTCAACCGAAGACGCAATAACTCTCGGAGTGAAGATACTAAAAAAGGTTCACGAAGGCAAGCTCAACTCGGAAAACATGGATATAGGGTACATAGAGAAGTCAGTTGAGTATCAAATGCTATCTCAAAACGAGATATCGAAGTACCTCTAAATTTCCTAACACAGTGACATAGATGTCCAAGACAGTAATAGCAAAATACGTTGTTAATGGGGAACCATTTGAGATATTCGTAAATTCGGATGCGGCATACGAATACATGACTGGAGTCAAGAAGGAAGTGATGTCTGCTCTTGAAGTCGACGAAGTATTCAAGGATGCAAACAAGGGCGAAAGAACAAGCAACGACAAACTCCAAAAAGCCTTCGGAACTACGGACATAACTAAAATCGCAGATATAATATTAAAGAAGGGCAATGTCCCTATAACCACAGAGCAAAGGAACAAGCTAATAGAAGAGAAGCGCAAGCAAATAGTCACGATAATCTCGAGGAACTCCATAGATCCAAGAACCAATGCACCGCATACAATCCTCCACATAGAGAATGCAATGGCCCAGGCAAAGGTCGCTGTAGACCCGATGAAAAGCGCAAGCGAGCAAGTAGACCCGATACTCAAGAAAATAGAAATGATAATACCTATAAAGTTTGCAAACGTAAAGATAGGTGTGAAGATAGGCGCAGCACAGGCAAATAGGTGCTACGGAATACTAAAACAATATGGAATAAAATCAGAACAATGGCTCTCCGACGGATCGCTTGAAGTTATAGTGGAATTTCCTGCAGGGTTGCAGGCAGAGTTCTTCGACAAGATAAACAAGCTTACCGCAGGCAGCGCAGAAACAAAGATATTAGGTGTTTAAAATGGCAAAGAAAATATTGATACCCGGCGATTTGATATCAGAAACGCCGCTGAAAATGAAAGAGACTATAGTGCAAGATGGCAAGACGTACGCAACTGTCATGGGTGTATACGATGACGTTAAAAAATCATTCCTTCCTCTAGAGAGTCTATGGTTCCCAGGAAGATCTGACATCGTCATAGGGATAGTGGAAAGCGCAAGGCTCAACAGCTATGGCGTTGACCTAAACTCCCTATACAAGGGCATAGTGATCTCAAAATACGAGGAAACAAAGTTCAACATAGGAGATGTGATAGAAGCAACTGTGAGGGAGCTGGATGAGACAAACACTGTGGTGCTGCAATATCCCAAGCTACTTAGCGGTGGGAAAATAATAGATGTAAGGGCATCAAAGATACCAAGATTGATAGGAAAGGACAACACGATGATAAAGGAACTTGTCGAAGGCACGCATTCCATGGTAAAAGTGGGAATGAACGGAAGGGTGTGGATAAAGGGCGGAGACATAAATTTGGCTACTGAAGCAATAATAAAAATACAGCAAGAAGCCCACACATCAGGACTTACTAATAGGGTAAAGACAATGTTCCAGCAGGCCAATGCATCCAAAGGCAAGGGCAAAGTAGAAGAAGAGGTGGAACAATGACCGCACCAAAAGATAAACCAGAATTGATGAAAAATGGGAAGAGGCACGACGGGAGAAGCCCTGAGGACCTTAGAAACATTAAGATAGAAGCATTCGTGTTAAACAATGCAGACGGATCTGCATACATAGAGTGGGGGAACAATAAAATCCTCGCTGCAATATACGGCCCTAAGGAAGCGCTCCCAAAGCACACGCAAGATCCGGAACGCGCAGTTATAAAATGCAGATATTCGATGGCGCCTTTCTCGGGCAACGAAGAGCACGGAAGCTCAAGGCCTAGCAGGAGATCCATTGAAATCTCCAAGATAACAAAAGAGATATTCGAGCATGTAATACTGGTCGAAGAGTTCCCTGGAAGCGAGATAGACATATTCATAGAAGTTCTCCAAAGCGACGGGGGTACACGTGCGGCAGGAATAACTGCGGCGGCGGTGGCTCTTGCAACTGCAGGCATACCTATGATAGACACTCCATATGCTGTGTCTGTAGGCAAGGTAGGAAAAGACCTAATATTGGATATGGACTACATCGAAGATAAATACTCTGATGCAGACGTCCCTATGGCCATATGCCCAAGGACAGGCGAACTTTCGCTCCTGCAAATGGACGGGATTCTATCACCTGATGAATTCAAGAAAGCATTCTCTATGGTAAAGAAGGCTGGGGACCAGATAACGAAGTTGCAAAGGAATGCATTGCAATCTCCTTACCAAAAGACTATGGACAAGTACAGCAAAGAGGTGTAAAAATGCAGAAAATAAACATGATCAAAAGCGAATATTTACGAGGCCTGGTAGCAAAGGGCATGAGGGAAGGGTTAAGGGACCATTTCAGCTACAGGGACATAAAACTCACTAACAAATTCATACCTAATGCAGAAGGTTCTACTCATGTGGAACTTGGAAATACAAAAATAGTGGTAGGCATCAAGATGGGTGTCGATTCTCCTATGCCTGACAGGCCAACTGAAGGGAATCTCCAAGTATCTGCCGAATTGCTCCCTCTTGCATCTGCAGAATACGAAGTCGGACCTCCATCTCCGGATGCCGTTGAATTCGCAAGAGTCGTAGACAGGGGAATCCGTGCAGCAGGGGTGGTGGATTTAGATTCGCTATTCATAGAGGAGGACAAGGTTTGGACGGTATTCGTGGACGTGTACGTTCTGAACTTTGACGGGAACCTATTCGATGCAGCAACCCTAGGTGCCGTAAGCGCGCTCAACAACACGAAGATGCCAAGATACGAGGACGGCAAAGTAATCAGAGAGAACATGACAGGTAAACTAAAGATTAATAATGTTGTAACTTCATGTACATGGGCAAAGATAGACAATAAATTGCTTCTGGATCCTACGTCATCTGAAGAATCTATAATGGATTCAAGGCTGACGATAGCAAATGACAAGGATAACATAAGGGCTATGCAGAAAGGGCTTCACGGTCCATTTACTGCAAAAGAAGTGGAGGAAATAATAGACAAGACATTCGAGAAGTCCAAGAACCTAAGACAAATAATAGAAAAGACAAAAGAGTGATCACAATGGCAAACGCTAGCATAAGATATGGAGTAAGCCTCAGGAAGAGGAACGAAGCAGTGAAGAAAGATAAGAAGGCAAAGTATGAATGCGACGTCTGCGGAAAGCAGTCCGTAAAAAGAGAAGGCACAAGCATATGGAAATGCAGGCATTGCGGAGCAACATTCGCGGGAGGAGCATACTCATTAAAGACATCTACGGGATCTACATTCAATAGGATAATAAGCCAATCAAAATAGTCTGCTGATCTAATGGAAAACGACGTCAAAATAACATTCTCTCCGATAAGCGAGCTTGTGGTCCATGAAATAGTGGAGGTCTCAAAGGACGACCTTCTCAAGGAGAGGATAACGCCAAACGGCACAGTGCCCCTGTATTGGTGTGGAGGAATGCTATTCTCCTTTTCGTCGCTCCCGCTTACAGAAGAAGTTGTAAAGGATTATATGAGAGGCAGGATACACTGGATGGAAGTGCACTTCACCAAGCTGCCTACTTATGTTCCAATGCTCTCACTAAGCGACGAAGAGTACAAGACAACAATGAATATACGCGTGATAGATACAAGCAAATCCGAGCTGCACAAGAAGCTTGTCAAGTGGATATCAAATTCAAAGAAGAAATGACTTACAGATAAGTTAAAATACTTAAAAATCAAATGTGATAATATGGCATATGTATGTTTGCACTGCGGCAAGAAAATAGAACAACTGGAGCATAATTTCATAAGGTGCAGGTTCTGTGGATACAGAGTGCTTGCAAAGGAGAGATCCTCTCTTGCAAGAGAGCTATCTACCGACTAAATACCTTTGCAATACCTCCAAGAACTTCCAACTCCTAGGCTTGCTTTTGATAGGCAAATTCATAAACTTCAAGTATCCTGAGGAATCCGAAAACCAGCATAAAATTAACAACAAAAACAGATACTAATAAAACAGTGGTAATATGACAACAATGAAGTGCGCAAAATCCCCAGAATATATATGGAACATGTTTGAATCAAGGATCGCTGAGCGAACACCCAAAAATATTAATTTCGAGTTGCAAGACAAAAATACCCAAATCGGGCTGATGAACAGGAATTTCGAGACCTCAATAATATTCTACCAAATATCTGCATCCGAGAAGCAGAACGTGATAAGCAGCGCAAACGGCCTAATCGAAGAAACAGAACAGTATGACGACCTGATGCAGAAATTTGCCTCAAATATCGTCATATCTGGAAAGTTCCTGGCGCAGGCGCATTTCGAGGCGAGGAACTATGAAAATAGCCTAAGGTACATAGATCTAGCCAAAAAATTCGTGAATAGGATGGGCATGAGCCAAACGGAATCAAACTCCTACAAAAAGGATCTAGAAAAAATAAGGAAGGACGTAATGATTAAGATATCACAAAGGGACTAGCAACCTAACTTGAGTCCCAAAGCCCTCCAATGACGGATGGCTATCTGCCTCTACTCATCCCTGCTGCTTACTACTATCGTCTCTCCCACGGTCTTTACTCTCTTGTATAATATGCTGCTCTTCTTTAGTACTTCACGCATATCTTCCTCTCTCTTCATCGTGTCGAAGTCTATCACTAGAAGATGTGAGACCAAGCCCTCCTGCACGTCTACTATAACTGCCTTAACCTCCCCAAGATGTCTTCCATCAGAGGTTATTATCTTTTTTCCATAAAGTTCAGATATGCTAACTACCATCCAATCACTCAAATACAAGTTTGCGTATTCTCTTAGCCGCAAAAACACTTATTATATACTGTCTAAGCTCTTTTATAAATCCATCCCAATCATTATTCTTCTCCTCTATCTCTGATTTGTCAAAAAGATGCGGATTCCTCTTAGCAAGCGCAGAAACATACTCATCAGTCACTGAAATAAATTTGTTCTTGCATGCTAAGCATACGAATATGGGCATCGGGTGCAGCTCAACTATATCCTTCGGATCTACAAAATCCAACTCCCTCTTTATTGTGCCTGTTTTGCATTCGGTGCATTTTGCCTTAATCTCAGACCCGTCATATTTCGTGAAATGAATATCCTTGTCCGGCGCAAACTTGGCGATATGGGCCTGTGCTTGCTCATATATGTCAGTATCCTCGCTCCCAAGCTGGTCAAGAACCTCGCCCTTGGCGCTAAAATCCGTTATAAGAACACCGTTTGGCGTGAGTTCGAATAATGAGAACCTCTCCTTACCGCCTACGCTGTATAATTCTGTCCTGAACCTGCGTTCGTCGTACCCGTTCATGCTCTACCTATACTTTATTATGTAATCCAAAATATCCTTTTTTGATATCTCATCTCGTTTGTTCTTCTTTGCATTCTTCACTGCAAATGCGGATATCCTCTTTGCTTCGGAATCGAGTATGCGCGCAATCTCCCGCGCACCATCATCCGTTATTTTCACCTTTGCATGTTTATTGACAAGCTTCTTGATGGCTTGCATTGGTATGTTTGCAGGCATAAAACCACTCTTCAGCACTCAAGATCTTCATCATTAATCAGAAATGCGTGCTCATCACTATATTTATTATGCGGATAAAAGGCTAAATACAGATATTCCGAATCAAATCCCATGCCTACTACAAAGCTATAAATTCTTATCCGGCGTTTTAGTAGTATAACTAATTGTTTAGTGATTACATGACCACAATAGAAATAACCACCGAAAATTTTGACAAGGAAGTGTTGCAGTCCAAGCAGCCAGTCATAATAGACTTCTGGGCTTCATGGTGCGGTCCATGCAGGATGTTCTCTCCAATAGTTGAAGAAGTTTCAGAAGAATTCAAAGGCAAGATAGTATTCGGAAAGCTAAATACTGACGAGAACTCAGAAATAGCCACAAAGTACAATATAATGAGCATACCTACTGCAATGATGTTCAAGGATGGCAAAATAAAAGCAACATCCATAGGCGCCTTGCCCAAGGAATCCTTCAAGAAGTGGGTAAGGGAAAATATGTAACTGATGTTTTTGCATGGAGCCAACAATGCCTAGGGGAGTAAGGGACACAAATCCTATACAAACAATAACGAAGAAGAGCATAATCTCGGTGATCGAGGAGGCCTTCAAACGTTTTGGATTCTACCCAATAGAGACTCCTGCTATAGAGAATCTCGAAATGTTAAATGCCAAGGCATACGGGGAGGAAAACCAGAAGGAGATATATACTCTTACTGGAGAGAGCACCGGTCTAAGATTCGATTTCACAGTCCCTCTGGCAAGGTACATCGCAATGAATAAAAACGTAAACCTGCCCTTCAAGAGGTACCAAATCGGAAACGTGTGGCGCAAGGAAGAGCCACAAAAAATGCGCTATAGGGAATTCATGCAAATGGATGCAGATATAGTTGGCGGGAAGGAGATACTCGCAGATTCAGAAGTAATAGCCGCAGCCGCAAATGCGATGCAGGAGCTCCAGATAAACTGCACGATATTCATAAACAGCAGACTTATACTTGAGGCGATAATCTCGCATTTCGGCATAAAGAAGGATGATTCCACTAAAGCCATACGTGTCATAGACAAAATAAGGAAGCTTGAGAGGGCAGATATTGTAAGCCAGCTTACGCAATTCGGCATAGATGCAAGACTTGCAGACGAACTTATGGAATTCATATCAAAAAATGACACCAACGAGGAGAAGCTCAAGAGGATAAGCCAGGAGATTCCGGAAACCGCTTCGGAGATAGGAAAAATGTCGATGCTTCTTGAATGCATAAGGAAATACGAGATTAAACTGCAAGTAAAATTCGACCCATCTTTGGCCAGAGGGCTGGATTATTACACCAGCTTTGTATGGGAATTCATATCAGAATCAGAAAACTCCAAAGTGCCAACTTTAGTTTCAGGCGGGAGATACGACAAACTGATAGAAGCGTACTCTGGAAAGAGCATACCTGCAACCGGCATATCCATAGGCGTCGATCGTGTTGTTGATATCTTATACAATGGAGATAAATCTTATTTTAGCAGCAATAGGGTGTATTTGGCATATCTTTCGCAAGATGACTATGAGTATTCTTTAGGCGTAGCGACCAAGTTGCGTGCAGAGGGCGTATATGTGGATATGAATACTACTGATAGAAATCTTGCAAAACAGCTCGAATATGCAAATGCTCTAGATTTCTCCAATGTCATAATAATAGGTAAAATAGAAAGGGAGAAAAAAGTCATGAAGGTAAAGAACCTGGTGAGCGGAAAGGAAGATATTTTAAGCTTAGAAGAAGCAATTAAACTATTGAAAGTGAAATGAAATGTCAAAATCCGAAATGGAAGAG
>JAKAON010000034.1 GCA_021812185.1 Microcaldota archaeon | reverse complement strand
TTGCCAAAGAGCAGCACATACGCAGAGTAGCATGTAAATGCGACTTCAGAAGGCATCATTTTTTCAATCTCAGATTCTTCAATGTCTGCATATGTCTGGTATATAATATCCTTGCTAATGTCTCTTTTCACCGCCCAAAAATCAATTAGTTTGTTAAAATCAGATATGCTAAAGTAATTTCCGTATTGCGTAACTGCACCTATATTTACTAGAGATTTTACGGTCAAACTCACAGTATTCGGAGATATTTTGAGGGTCCTTGCAATGTCACGCATTACAAATTTTGTCTTTTTGTTTTGGAGAGCGGCTTGCGCAATGAATCGGTATATTATCTGGTTTTTCTTCATCCTATCTGTCCTATTATTAAATTTGTTTATTTTTATATTGTCCTATAATTATAGGACAGTATTAATATATAAGATTTCTGTTTTAGGACACTAATATGGGATATCCTCCCCCATTTGAGCACTAGAAATGTGAATTTGGCAATCGACGAGAGATAATTTGAACTGGCAGCTAGCTGTAGAAAGTGGGCCTGCAGGGAATCGAACCCAAGTCTTTACCGTGTGAAGGTAACGTCCTACCATTAGACTACAGGCCCTTTGCCTTGAATATTTAATTATTTGCAGTGCAAATTTAATTAATACATGCTGGTTTCATGTCCAAATACTACACCCGAAGCGGCGATGACGGCAGCACGAGGATAATCTCTGGTGAAAAGATATTAAAGGACAGCAAAATTATAAACGCGATAGGGGACGTGGACGAGCTGAACAGCAGCATAGGCATTGCCATATTCTACGTGCGAGATGATCCGCAAATACGCAGCGAGCTCAAAGGCATACAAAACACTCTCTTCTCGATAGGCGCATCACTTGCGTCTTCGTTAAACAAGACGGAACCTGAAAAATTTATAGTAGGGAGGGAGGACGTCGAAAGGCTCGAAGAGAGCATCGAGAGGATGAATGGGAAACTGCCCGAACTAAAGAAGTTTGTGCTCCCTGGGGGATCTGAGCCTTCTGCGCATCTGCATTTTTCAAGATCGCTTGCACGAAGGGCAGAGCGCAGCGTAGTGGGCGCTGCAGGGGAATTTAAGATAGACCAGAACGTGATCAAGTACCTGAACAGGCTCTCCTCATACCTATTTGTTGCTGCACTCTACATAAATTTTGTAAACGGTATAGATGAGAGCAATCCAGTGTACAAGAATGACTAACTAGAAAATAAAAGCGATCCAGCTTTAGCATGTTTTTGCATTTTTAGAAATATATAAAAAAAGATTTCGTAAAAACAGAGAACAGCTCAGACATTGAAGTACTCCTTGAACTTTGGAGTGGTCGATATCTTCTTGCTCCTTCCGGACTTCTTTGCCTCTATGAACTCCTTCTCGCTGAGCTCCTTGATGTACTCGTATGCGCTGCTGCCGAATATCTTGATGACCTGGCTTTGCACTATCCCCTCATTCTTGCTTATGTATGCAAGTATGCGAAGCGCGCCCCTGCTGAGGTCAGGCCCGTTTGCAAGCGAGCTCACTTTCGAGGAGTATGGCTCCTTGAGCCCGAACATGTACTTGTCGGCTATCGAGTATATCATGAGCGAAGAGTCCCTGGCGCCATACTCGGCAATCAACTGGTCAAGCGTGCTCTTTATGTGGCCGGGGGATGCTATGCCGCTTGCCTTTGCTATGTCAGCTACGCTGATCGCATTTTGCGACATGAAAAGTATTGCTTCGACAAGCTTCTTGCTATCTATCTCTTGATTCGGCATTTGGACCAGCCTTGTTTAGCGCTATTATTATCTCACCGAAGAAGCTTTCTTGTATGAGCTCTATCCTGTTGTTGTGATAGAGGAATAGAAGAGGCACGAATAGGTTTATCAGCATGTCACTTGAGCTAAAGAGGCGCCTTGTCTGCGAGAAGGTTATCATGTTGCTCTTGTCAGCATGCGCCTCCAGCGTCGAGTATATGCTGTTCATCTCATCTTCCAGATTCACCATTGTGAATTTTATCGGGACTATTATCTCCTCTTCCTTGGACCTTGATTCCCGAACTTCCTTTAGCTTCATAGCCTCCTCAAGCGCCTCTAAGAGCTCGCTGAGCGCTATCCTTCTCTTCGGAGGCAGCCTTAGCCTGAATGTAAGTGCGTCAACCGTAACAAAAGGCCTCTCGACCCTGGAATCCTCAAGCTGCTCTGCCTCCTCGTCCAGCTTTAGCATCTGGCTCTTTAGCCTCAGGAGTATCGATGCTGCGAGAATTATGTTTGCTGGCACGCGAAGATCCATCATCTTCATGCCCTTCACCGCCTCTATGTATTTGTCGACCACGTATATTATGTCGATGTTCCAAGGGTCGAGCTCGTTTTTGTGAACTAGGTCTATTAGTATGTCCTTCCATGTCGCATCGTTGACAAGTTTCTCTATGTCTATTGCAGTAGCTGTCGCTTGCATGCCTGCACTGAATGTCGCCATGGTTAGATTATGGCAAATAAGCAATATATATTTATCCCCTAAAAGCGATGCGGCGCATGACCGTAGGCAAGCAGCATTGGCATCGCAAAAGAGCCTAGTCTCATTTGGAGTAGATGAGGTTCATTGAATCGTTTGCCCTTTGCTGCGCTTGTTTTACATCCAAGTTTGCGCGCTCCTGGATTTTTTTGATTTCTGCGGCCATTCTTTCCCAGGTAGATTGGCTAGAGCCGTATGAGGTCCCGCATGTGAAGCGTATTTGTATCTTGCTCTTTAGCGCTTCCATCTTGTTTATCTCAAAATATCTTATGTTGAGTATCCTGCGCTTCTCCTCCTCCCTCACATGCCTAATCATTGCCTTGAGGCTTTGGCGGGTTTCTGCCGTTACGTCGGCCTCTTCATTGGCATCCACCCTCTTTACCTCTGAGAAGTATGCGTTCCTTGCATCGAATATGCTAATATTCACATATGTTTCGAGGTTGCGCTCTGTTCTTGCATCCAAAACGCATCCGACGTGCATTGGCGCAATCGCAGGCGAAGTTGCAAGAGCGCGAGCGCTCGAAGTTGCGCCTAAGGATATGGACATTGCAAGCGCGGCTGCGCATGCCTTTGCAACAGTTGCATTAGCTCCCATGATGCTTTACCCAAAAGATTTGGCAAATACCACTGGCCAAGGAGCGTATTTATGCGTTTTGTACTTGGGCTACTCGAGCTTCTTTGCAATCTCAAGGAGCAGGTCCAATATGAATCCCGCTATGATGGAAAGGATCCCTACAGTTATAAGCATGAATGCGATTAGCGATCTGCCTATCAACGTAAATTGGCCGGTTGTCACAAACGTGTACACGACGTACGCGCTCAATCCAAGTCCGCATATTAGCAGTATCGCGCCCAGTCCCCCGAATATCAGCAGGGGGTTGTAGTCCCTTGCAAGCCTAATTATGTGAGATGTTACCTGCGCCCCGTAAAAGAGCTTCGACTTTGCAAGTTTAGATTCGCCCGATGCCCTTGGATAGTAATGGATAGGGACCTCTGTTACCTTGTATCCCCTCTTCGCCAGCTCGATTGCGAAGAATGCGATTCCTGCCCTATATGGCTTTACGTTGCGTATAGACTCGAATGCCTCCCTTGTCATTACAAACAAACCTGTGAGCACGTCATGGACATTTGTACCGTACATCTGGCTGTATACTTTCGATATGGCCTTGTTGCCAATGACCAGGTGCGGGCTCATTGCCCCTTTCTCTAACTTCCCGAACCTGTTCCCGAGGACGAAATCAGCCTCGCCGCTCTCGACTATCTTCACTGCCCTTGCTATCCCGTCTATCTCGTGGGTCGCATCCCCGTCTATGCTTGCTATCAGATCCCCGCTTGCCGCGCGCAGTCCCTGCATTATTGCATTCTCAACGCCGCTGTCCTTTTGCCGCAGCACCATCGCCTTTGTTGCCTTGAGCCTTTCGTGGTATTTGAGGCTGCTCTTGTCCACTATTATAAGTTCGAGTTTACTTCCAAACTGCGATCGGAGCTCTTTTATTATGTCAAATACCGACTCCTCTTCTATTGTAGGTATTATTACGCTTATCTTTCCGTTCATAGAAACGCATAGAATAGGATTTGCAAAGTTTATAAATTGCTACCACGCATTTTTCTGGCGCACAATTATTTAAGGATTGTTTTTCATCAGATAAAAAGTACATGTGGTCGACATCTCAAAAGGAAGACGGTAGTATAAAATTTGTGTCTCTCGCTACTGAATTATAGTACATACAACCTGTTTTTATTCCATAACAATTTACTATGTCCTGTGACGTTCCACTATGCTGATTTGAACTTATTGCGAGAATATTTACCTTGATTCAGTCAACCAATTTGCTAAATTCCTAGACCCTTACGTCTGCTTCGCGCAATATAGTGCGTACCATACCTTTGCCTATAGGTTTGTACGCTGGAATTACAATCATGTTTTCTGGATTTCTCTCTCCAAAAATAGCAGCATATTTACGTTTGTCAACAAGTTGCACCACAATGTGGCTATCCTTTTTGATGGAGATACGCATAGCCTAATTTAGTTAGAACTTTGACTACTTTGTCGTAATTTACAGGTATTAGCCTAAACACTTACCTGCACCAGCTCAACGGGCACTGGGTCGCCTTGTTTCTTGAGTGCTTCCAAATATGCTTGCATTGCTTCTTTGACATTCTTCATGAGTTCCTTTCGTGTCTTGCCCTCGGTAGCACAACCTGGAAGATCAGATACCTTAGCCACGTACATACCGTCTTCGCCACGTTCTATCATTACCCTGTATTTCATTCTTTCCATGAATTTATTATGCACATTCAAGTATTAAATCCCCTCTAGGAAGCTTTAATACAACGATAGTTGTGTATTTACAATTTAGTGCCTAGGGCCTTCTCGTATGCAGCCAATGCCGCATCTGATGAAAATTCCCTCATCACATCTTTCCTGTTGGCATTTGCCTGCTTGCTGAATTTCGAAGTCTTGAGAGCCCTGCTTAGAAGCGGCGCGAGATTCCCGTCAGTTGCCTCTACGCAGTACCTCCTCACTTCCTTTGGCACCATCGTAGTGCCCAATATGAATACAGGGGTGCCGAGTGCTATGGATTCGAGGGCTATTAGCGAGAGCCCTTCTCGCTCCGAAGCAAGTATGAGCCCCCTTGACGCCCTTATCTTTCCAAAGAGCGCCTCCCTTGATAGGGCCTCCTTGAACTCTATCTTCTTTTCTATCCCAAGTCTCCTTGAAAGGTCCCTAAGCTTGCCTGATTCGGGTCCCTTCCCGACTATTAGCAATTTGGCATCGACATCCTTCATCGCCTCTATTGCAAGGTCTACGCGCTTTTCCGGTATCAACCTGCATGCCACGACAAATGAATTGTTTTGTCTAGGTTTCTTGCCCATGTCCCTTAGTTCCTGTATGGATATCGCAGCAGGAAGCAGGGTGATTGAAGATCTTTTTATTTCGAATATGTCCACAAGCGAGTCTGAAGTCGCGCTTGATATGGATATTATGCGACTTGAGCACATTGCAGCGAGCATCTCTATGCAGTAGCCCACCATGCCCTTTGCTGCGCCCAGATATGATTGCCAGTACTCCCTGCTCCATGTCTCGTACCATGTCACTGCCATCTTTGCCCCCGTAAGAGTCGAATACGCCTTCAGCAGCACGACATTGAAGAAGGGGAATGCATCGCAGTCTATTGCATCGAACCTGTAATTTAGCATCTTGAAGAAAGTCAGGAAGCTGTGTTTTATTGCAAGGGTTATGCTCCTTCTCCCATTCTTGTAGAGTTTCCCTGCCTCAGTCGCATCCGCAGTGCAGTGGTAGTTCACCCCAAATTTTGAGAACTCGCTTGAATCCATGCCTCTTTGGCGCATCGTGAAGAAATGAACTTCATGGCCTGCCCTGACGAACTGCTGGGCTATTAGGAATCTCCTCTTCTCTATGCCTCCGTTGAACCACGGATATGCATTGTCAGACGCGAAAGCTATTTTCATTTTTTTACCTACTATGACTTGAGCTTCTTTATTGCCTCTATTGATATAGGATCCAGAATCATGTATCTGCCGTCCTGCGCCTTTTCTATAATTCCGAGTTTCAGCAAAGTCTGCATTAATGAATTGAGTATGGTATCTGATATCGCTCCGGCATTTGAGTTAACATACGCTTTTATTACTCCCCAAGTATCCAATCCCCCTACAATTGCTTTTAGTATGTGAACATACCTCTTTCTCGAGTGAGATATCGCGGATTCTATCTCCTTTAAAGTTAGTTGTGAGCCTTCCTTAAAGACCTGTGCTATGGCTTCCTTGTGCCCCATTTCCTTTTTTGTTCTATAATAACCATAATAGGTAAGCCAACCGCTAACTCCGTCTAAATTCTTTATGACATCCTCCAGTTCGTCCTTGCTTATGTGTTTATCCGCTTCTTTGAATCCTCGTCCCAAGAAATCGATGGCCGCATCTTTAGTAAATCTGTTTAGATATATCTCGTTTCTAAGTCTTCCATATAAAGGCGCCTGGGCGTCTTCATACCTTAGGAATTCTTTTAGCATGCCTGCTTCGCTGCCGGTCAATATAAATGTTATATTTGGAAGGTTATCTACGCTCCAAGCAATTATTCCGTCGTATCTGACTCTGCCGCCAAACCGCAGATATTGTGCCTCGTCAAGCGCTATGATAAATATCAATTTCCTGGCTCGGCACCATTCATTTATCTCCTTAAGCAAGTCTGTTAGCTTAAAATCATCATTCAAGTTGATATCTGCCTCTTCTCCAATCTTTTCGGCAAATTTAACAAATTCCTTAACTACAGAATTGTAAAGCGCCTTCATAGGTATAGAGCCGCTTACATAATATATTTCCTTCATGTCCAAAAGTATGTATGGGAATTCCCTTTCGTTCAAGAAGGAATGGATAAGGCTCGTCTTCCCTATCCTCCTAACCCCATATATTATTATCAATCGTTCGCCATTTTTCAAGGAGAGCGAGAGCGAGTCTAACTCACGTGCTCTGCCATAGAGATCCTTGACATTTTCTTTCGGAGCAAAGTCAAATAACACTAATACACCTATTAGTCACTAATAGTAGTATTGGTAAATTATAAAAGCTTTAGGTTATCAGAAACCTTCCGTCCATCCACAATTGCACTGATGATATGCATGATACATAATCAACTTCCGAGCAATTCCCTCAATCCATTCAATAGATAGTGTGGGATTTCCCGTTGCAAATTTCTAAAATGATATTTCGTCTATACCAATTGCGTCTTTGGTTTTTTCGAGCAATTCGTTATCCTGGGTGACTAATCTCAGATGTTCTTTTTCTGCGATATAGGCATAAGAAGCATCATAGAAAGTCAAATTCCTATCCGAAGCAAGTTTTAAGACTTCAACAATCGAATCTAGTTTTAATCTTTCCAAATCTTTTATAGATTCGGCAAATATGGTTGCTATCCTCTTGGGATCTTTGAGTTTTTTCTTTTGGTCTTCCTTCCAAATGACATTTCCTATTTCATACTCTGTGAGTGTACTTATAAAGAATTTATTTGGATTTAAGGATATGCCTTTTAGTAGTATTGGATACAGCGCAGAGGTATCGATTAAATATTTATCTTTCTGCTCTAGTTTTTCTGATTTCATCAGCCCACTCCTTGGCAGTAACTGCCATTAATTTATGTAATTCATTTGCCGCATTTTGTGCTTTATGCTTTTTAGTAGCTATCATTTCTTCCAAAATAGTTTCTAACGTTCTCTTTAAATCTATCCCCAATTCCTCTGCTTCTTCCTTCAGATTCTTTTTGACTCTTATAGATAGCACTTCGGTTTTCATGGCATTACCTTAATATGTATACATTATGAAGATATTGTATACATTTAAATATTAAAACTTTGCGTATTTGAATGGCGTGAGAATTCCCCCTTAATTGGAACATAAGTTACAATACTTAACTGGCATT
>JAKAON010000001.1 GCA_021812185.1 Microcaldota archaeon | reverse complement strand
GCAGGCGTGTCAGCTCCATTTATCGGCATAGGTTCAGTGATGGCCGGAGTATATATGGCACCATCATTTTCATGGTATAAAGACGCCCTTAGCAGCCTTGTTACTTCTCCAAATGCAGCTCCTATATTCGAACTGGGCACGGCATGTTCGGGGATACTCCTGTCCACATTGGCATACGGGCTATTCATGAATCGAGAACACACCGATACGCAGAAATTCAGCGCTACATTGCTTGGGATAAGCGGAATATCTCTCATGATGACGGGATTGATAAGGGAGAACGTAAATCCGATAATGCACTACATATCTGCATTTGGGTACTTTACTCTAGCCCCAGCAGCGCTTATGGCGTGGGGAGCTGACATGATCTCAAAACCTGCAAGGCGAATGGCAGGCATAGCAACATTCATTTCTGGGTTTGCGGCATCTTCGGCATATCTAGTGACATCAATAGCAATGGCAACCTCTGTGAATGGGGCAACGTTCCTATCTGCAAGGGATCCGACAGTGGGCTTGGCATTCCCAGAACTGCTAGAGTCGGCGATAGTGGGAATATGGGTATTCGGTGCGGGTTTCGTAATGCTAAAAAACAACCACAAAGCAGATCATAAATAATACTGATTTCTGAACTTCTCTAAGAGTGAATCTTCCATTATTTATATTTCTAATTATGTTGCATAATTCGGTAGCATATTTAATATTTACTTGCTACAATAAATTTACTAAGACTAGTTATTTGGTATATCTATATGGAAGCAATAATACTATGTGGGGGATATGCAGTCCGCCTTGCCCCAATCACTGATTTTGTGCCAAAACCGCTGCTTCATATCAAGGGCAAACCGATATTAAACAACATAATCGACAGTTTGGAGGATGCAAAAATACACAGGTATATAATATCCACAAATAGGAAATTTGCATCCCATTTTGAACACTGGATAAGCAGGGAGAAGCTCGCAAGGCCAGGAAAGCAACTGGATCTCATCGTGGAGAATTCAGTTCACAACGGAGAAAAATTCGGTGCAATAAAAGGAGTGCAGTATGCGATAGAGAACGGCAATGTAAATGACGACCTCCTCCTAATCGCCGGAGATAACTTCTATGATTTTGAACTCAAGCATATTTTGGACAAGTTCAAGGCGAGCAGGAAACCAACCATTGCGCTATACGATGTCCAATCGCTGGAAGAGGCAAAGCGCTTTGGGGTCGTCAAGGCAAATGGCGATAAGATCATAGGATTTGAGGAAAAGCCTCAAAACCCGCAATCAACATTAATTAGCACAGGAATATACATATTCCCTAAGGAGGACCTCCATCTCTTCAAAGAATATCTCGATGGCAAGAATCACCCTGACGCACCTGGATATTTCATAAAGTGGCTAATAGAACGAAAGGAAGTCAATGGAATAGTCTACAGGGAGGACTGGTACGACATAGGGACGCTTGAAACATACAAGAAAGTGGTAAACGCATACAGCGACAATCCAGAAAGCTAATCAAGCACAATCATTGTCTTGGATTTAGATATTCCCTCAATTTGGCCAAGATTCCCCAAAATTATATCCCTTAAATCCGTGGTGTCTTTTGCGACTACTTTTATTAGAAGATCATCCTCTCCAGTAACTATACAACCTTCTCTTACGAATGGGACAGCGAGGAGCTCTTTTAGCAGTTTTTCTTGGGTTTTCTTTATCCTCTTTAATGTATCAACATCTATGCTTATCAGAATGTACGCCGAAAGGTTCAATCCGGTCTTCCTCCAGTCTATCTCCCCTCTGTAATATCTTATTACTCCTGCATCCTCAAGCTTCTTCATCCTCATGTGCACTGTAGATATCGGAATTCCCAGTCTCTTTGCAAGCGCTGTGTATTTTATCGTGCCTGCATCTACTAAATTGACAATTTCTTCATCTAATTGGTCCATATACTGTATATTTTCCAATATTATATATTAAACTATCGGAAAATTACGACTTTTTTCCAGTTTTTTGCAATAAAGTTTTATATAGTAATAAAATACACCCTATTGTGATATCATGGCAGACAAGGTTCACGACATATCTGCGCAGGCATTTTCAAAGGACATATTCACTACGATAAGCGAGCCGCACATGCAGCGTGTGTATAGCATGTACGACAAGGTAAGTGCATCTATTAGGGAGCATCTTAATGCCAATCATTTCCAGGAGCACAAGGCGATAATACTCGGTCCTGTGACAGATCCGGGGATAAGAGGGTCAAAACAAGTGACTGTCGATTACTACGGATACGAGTACAAGACCATGAGCAGTGCAATATTATACAAACAACTGCTATCTGCAGCCAGCAAGAAGGCTGGAGGAAGCGGAAAGATATACTTCTTTGCAGACAATATACGGCTTGAGCCTATAGAGACTGCACAAACGGATAGGCATCTTGCAGAATTCATCCAAGTCGATATAGAAGTCGCAGATACCGACCATTTTGGTGCAATGAAGGTCGGAGAGGATCTAGTAGCAAGCGTGTGCAGAAGCATGAAGAGATACGAACCCGAACTTAAGGAGATATGGGCATTCTTTGAACCTCACTCGACAGCACGCGGCCTAAAGAAAAGAACAGAGCTCAAAGTTCCAACTTCGCCATTCAAGAAGTACACCCACAGGGAAGTAATAGATTTGATAAATGAAAAGATAGATTCGGACCCAGAATTGAAAAAGCACATGGAAAGGCTATTCAAATTCGTTCCAAAGCCATTAAGCTACAACTCAGAGATACCTTGGGAGTACGAGTGGCTTGTATCGTCTTTGCACGATGAGCCTTTCTTCATATACGACTATCCAAAGGGGTCCAGGGGATTCTATGACAGGGAGTACAAGGACAAGCCAGGATTGCTTATGGATTTCGACCTGATATTTCCTGAAGGGTATGGAGAAGCTGCAAGCGGCGCTGCAAGAGAATACGAAATAAACAAGATAATAGCTAGGATGAAAGAGACCGGCGAGAAACTTGAGAAGTACAAATGGTACCTCGAGTTCCTGCAAAAGAATGGGACTGCCACTGCAGGCTTTGGAATAGGGCTTGAGCGCACTGTAAGATACATATGTGCGCTGCCGAGCATATACTTGACACTTCCATGCCCCAAGATCCCTGGATTGTATTCTCCATAGGTTAGTGATATGCTAGATTCACTGCTCAATATTTTCGGAGCCAAAAAGACCGATTATCCCGTATCAGAGATAATGGACAGGGCAAGGAGGGGGAGAAAAGCGATATATCCTTTCTCAAATGAGAAGTTCAGGTTTTCAATATACGGAGCCAGCATGTTTGGGGATGCAAAGAGGTTCAAGACAATCGATGATGTGGTAATAGCACCGCCTCAATTTACTCCGCACAGGCTTGAAAAAGCAATCGAACTCATAAGCAGAGAGCCCATCCATCATGATGTTGATACAAGCACAACTATAGGCGGGTTTAGTACAAAATTCCCTCTTGTTCAATCCTCCATGGGGAGTCAAGACGACTGGAATAAAGTCGCAATTTATTCTGCCAAAGCATGTGCGAAGCTAGGGCTAATATACGGAATTGGCGAAAATATAACTGCGACATGGGGATATAAGGAGAGGAATGCTGCAAACCAGCCATCTTTCTTCGAGCGTGCGATAAACTATCTGGAAAACGTAAAAGACGGGCTCGGAGGGCTTGTAGTGCAGCAAAATGAGGAGGACGCGTATGATGAGTTATGGAATAAGATGTATTCCGACAAGCGCCTTGACGAATATTTGCAGCAGGGGCTTATAGCATTCGAAATAAAAGGCGGTCAAGGAGCGAAGGCAGGCATGGGTGGGGAGAAAATAGTAGACAGGGCTACTGCAAAGAGGCTAAAGCAAAAATACACCATGTTCCCGGATCCCGATGAGATAGAAGCAGAGTACTATGAAAGGCATTCATCTCCTGACATATTCACAGAAGAGATACTCGAACGCAGAATAAAAAAACTGCACAACGACTATCCGAATGCCAAGGTGTGGTTCAAGACAGGTCCATACAGGGACCTAGAAAAGGTAATAGAAATCGCAAGCAGAGCTGGCGCAGATAACATAACTGTGGACGGGAAAGAAGGGGGAACAGGAATGAGTCCTGGAGTTGCCCTAAATGATCTAGGGATGCCTACCTTAGCATGCATAAAGGCAATAAGGCGGGCTAAAGAGAAAAAAGATGCTAAGACAAGCATAATAGTGTCAGGCAGATTATATAACGGGGCGCACATTGTAAAGGCGATGGCTCTGGGAGCAAACGGAATTGCGATGGGGAGGCCATTTCTATTATCTGCATATGCTTATCCATTTGCCGATCATTTCATCGAGCATGAACTATACAACAACCGTGTGATGAGGTTCATATCAACCGACATAATACATCCGGATGAAAGGTCAGTTGGCTTTGTCAGGAACTTTGTGGACAGCGTAGAAATAGAAAGCAAGCTGCTTACGGCAGCCGTAGGTAAGTATAAGATGAGGGATTTGTCTACCGAAGACGTGGAGGCTCATGATCCAACAATCGCAGAATCCCTCAACATAAAATCAGTATTGTGAATTTTGCCTGATTGGATCAATGCACCAAGAGTATAATCCCGCACTATAACTAAGAAATAAAAATCTTGCGTGAGAGAGATTAATGGGGAATAGGTAATATGGAATACATAGTCACTGGAGGTGCGGGGTACATAGGGGGGCATGTAGTAGATATGCTTGTTTCAAATAAGCAAGATGTTACGGTAATAGATGACATGTCTTCCGGAAACCACGTCAACAAGAAGTCAAAATTCATAAAATTCGACTTGAGGAAACAGTTCACTGAATACAAGAAATTAGATTTAGAAAGTCCCATAATAATTCACCTCGCCGCAAATCCCGATGTTAAGGAATCGATGAACAACATTCAAGACCACTACGAACGCGATGTCACTGCAACGTTAAATGCACTGGAACTTGCAAGGAAGCTCGACGCATCAAAAATAATATTCTCTTCCACTTCTGCAGTATACGGCAATGCTGTTCAGATGCCAACTCCTGAGTCCTACCCAAGTAATCCCATATCAAACTACGGGATGTTCAAGGTCCTTGGAGAAGGCATGCTAGAATACTACTCCGAGAATTACGGTATCAAATCTGTAGCGCTAAGATTCGCAAACATAACTGGAGGAAGGGTCTCACACGGGATAATGTACAATTTCGCACACCTGCTCAAGAAAAATGCTCCAATAGAAATATGGGGAGACGGAAAGCAGAGCAAGAGCTACATATACATATCTGATTTACTCAACGCCATGATGATTGCCACAAACAAATCCAAGAAAACGTTCGACGTCTTTAATATAGGGAACGTAGATTCATGTTCAGTTCTAGAAATAGTCGAGATATTCATGAAGTATGCAGGTCCTGGAATCAAGGCAAACCACATAGGCAGCCAAGCCGGTGATGTTAGGACAATGCTGCTTGACATAAGCAAGATATCGTCGCTTGGCTGGAAACCTACATGCAATTCGAGGCAAGCCGTATCAAAATCGTTCGATGACCTTATAGGTAAGGCAAAATAAATGTGATTATATGGAAATAAGAAAAGCAGTGATAACATCCGCAGGAAAGGCAACACGAATGAGATACATATCAAATTCCATACCGAAGGCGCTGCTGCCTCTATTTGCAAAAGAAGACGGGACAATAGTAATGCGACCTGCAATAGATTTCATAGTAGATTCCCTAACTGGCTCTGGGGCAGTAAACATCTGCATAGTGATGGGGCCTAAAGCAAAACCGCTTGCAGAATACTTTTTCGATAAGAATGTCACTATAGTATTCCAAGGCGAGCCAAAGGGGTTCGGAGATGCGGTATTGCAAGCAGAGAATTTTGTGGGAAATGAACCTTTTTTCGTCAATGCTGATGACAGCATAATAATGGGCGCCTACAAGGAAGCATCAGAGCTCTTTTCGAAAATGGGCGCTGATTGTGTTATGTTCCTGCAACGCACATCTACTCCCGAGATATACGGAATAGTCTCTGTAAAAGACGAGCAGGAATTCATGGGGCATAAGGTATTTCGCATAACAGAAGCTCAGGAGAAGCCTAAGAATCCAAAATCAGACCTTGCAATATGCGCAACATATATCCTCTCGCCTCTGATATTCCAAAAATTAAAGGAAATAACTCCAAATGGAGAACTGCAGCTCACTTCGGGAATAGAGAAGATGATACGTGAAGGGAATAAGGTGTATGGGATACTTCTGGAAAAGGAGCACTGGCTCAACGTAGGGGATCCGGCAAGCTATTACGAAGCCCTAAACTACTCATATGAGTATTTCTAGCATCTTCAGAAAAGGGTCTTTGTAAGATCATCAGCAACCATGTTGTTCGGATTAACTACGTGCTCCTTCTTGGTTAAACTTAGATTCTCCATGTGCCGCTCAACCTCCTCTGTTTGCGCTATTACTATTGTCTTTACATCTTTTGCGATGGCTTTGACTATCAAGAGCGCATAGATGGTCTTTGCACTGTCCTTAAGATCTATGACTATCGCTTCTGACTTTTCCAACGCAAATTCAGACATATCTATCTCTGAGGTAGGGTCTGCAACAAAAGCCCTATATCCAAGGTCCTTGAACCTATCTGCGTCGATCTTGTCGGATGTTATCAAAATAAATGCTTTGTTCTTTTTCTTCAACCTTCGAGCTATCCCTATATTTATCGCGTCTGTGCCTATCAAAACCACATGGTTCTTCAAGAATCTCCTTTCAACCGAAGATATCCTTCCTGAAATTTTTTCAACTCTATTATTCACAAAATCACTAGACAAAATTGTAATGGCGCTAAAGAACACTCCAAGCCCTGCAATTATCAGTACTGTCACAAATATTTTTGCCGTGCTGGTTACTGGAGTTATATCACCATATCCAACTGTGGATATCGTTGCTATTGTAAAGTATGTTGCGTTTACAAAAGACATATGTTTGCTAAATTGCCCCTCATTACCGAGCAGGTAAGTCCCCCCTATTCCGAAGAAAAGAACGGCAACTATCAATATCACATATGCTATGATCTTCGTTGAAAAATCCATTCTTCTCTCCTCTTTTAACTATTCTACCAGTAAACCTATAAAATACCAAAGCAAAACTAATACAAGATTCTTTAAATATCCTACCGGCATAATAGATTTCAGATTCAAAATGCCAAGGTGGCGGAATCCGGTAACGCGCCGGTCTTGAGATTTCTTTCAAGAGCTGATTAGTGATGCAAACAAGGCAACCGGTTCCTTCGGGAATTTTGGGTTCAAATCCCAACCTTGGCGAATTCCTGCTTACCCTAGTTTTATGATCTCCCGTATGGCATTAAAAGCAACTGGCACGTCTTTCTCGTCTAATAAATAAGTCATCTCGGTAAATGTCGAAACCACCTCGACTATGTTTACGTTCTCCCAATGCAGTGCCTTTATGACCGTATAGAAATAACCTGCAGTTTCAACAGCATCTTTTGGTATTCGTATGGATAAGGCCGCAAGACCTGTTATTGTTTTTACAACATTCTCATTCCTAAGCATATGTTTAATATCTTTGAAATATTTGCTATTTGATATAAGTGTTATCTCGTACATCCCGTGAGTTATGTTGAGGACATCACCTCTAGAAAAATCAACGAGATTATAGAACTTCTTTATGGTGTCTATCGCGCTTTCAGATTTGAATATCGTTATCTCAAAAAGATCGGAGTTTATGGTTACATCGCTTTGCGCAAATTTTACTGGGGCCTGTCCGGCGTATCCCTCTTTCAGCTTGTTTGCAAGCCTTCGTAGCGACATCATTATTGCAGCGTGCTTTGCCGGGGCCTTGATGCTCATCTCTATTTCTGGTTTGATGGCTTGCGCAAGCGCTGCATAATTTATAAGCCCTCTTGCTAAGGCCTCTTCAAGAAAAGGGCTTCTTCTTACTATATCCTCAACCGCGCGCGCTATGGTAGAAATAACAAACACCGTATATTTTGTTATTATAATAACATAATGTTTAAATACCTAGGACACATCAAATTATTGTATAAATATTTGAGGGGGTAGAAAGAATGCTACAAGTTCAAGAAGATGTGCGTGGCTATTACAGCGATAGGTATGCAAGCGGAAGCATAGGCGCAGTAGGGCACATCGCTCCTGCAAGCGCAAATCGTCTCAAGGGTTTCATAACAAGAGTAATACGTGACAGTGAGAGCACATCTTTATTCAACGACATAGTACAAAGCGGCATCTCACGGATGAACCAAAGCCAAGGAGACAGCGTATCCAAGTGCCCCACCCGCCTTAGTGTGAGGGCCATAGTGGAGAAAGAATTTGGCGATAATGCAAGGGATTGCATTTCAAAGGCGGTAAACATAGAAGCAAACATAGCGCTAAATTGCGGATATGATTTAATCTACGCTGGTTCCAACTCAAATGGCCGCTCTACAAGATCGTATGATGAAATAGCAAATGCCTATTCGCAGGTCATACAAGATACGTGGTGCAACATGAAAGATGCACATGCATTCAAATTATTCTTCGACATGGAAACTGCGCAGGCAAAGGCGAACGGATATGTCGTAAATGAAATAAGTGCAAGCAACGTCTTGCACGAATACCAAAGAATAATATCTCTTCTAGCTATTTTCGGCTATGACTCTAGCGAATCCGATTCCATAATACAAAATCAAGACAATCTGATAGTAGGAGCATACAAGGGTGATGACTTAATCGGACTAGGGGTGGCAGAGCGCAGGCGCATAACTCTAGATAATGGAGAGGACATACACGTTGCAGAACTCACAGACGCATTCGTAATCCCAGAACACCGTGGCAACAACATGTATTTTCTAATATCAACCCACGAAATACTAAACCTGATACGGGACAATAATCAAATAGACCTTATCTATGGGGAATCTAATCTTGACGAGGTTGCAGTATTAAAGAGCGCTGCGAGGCAAGGAAGGAGGTTTGCCGGGATTCTTCCCGAGCACGCCATAATAGGTAACAGCGCAAAGAGCCTTGCAGTGACATATCTAAATAAGGAAGATACATTAAAGATATCCAATCACTTTGGCATACAATAAAGTGTTTTAATGGCAGCACAAGAAATTTTGGGGAAGCTAGTGGCAATAAACTCCGTCTTTCCAAACGAAGGAAAATTGGCTCTCTTCTTAGAGAAAGAACTTGCAAGAATTGGCTTCAAGACACAAAGGCACTATGTGTCAAATAAGAGATTCAATCTCCTTGCGCAGCGGGGAGCTGGGAAAAAATCAATTCTATTCTACGGTCATATGGACACCGTCCCAGTATACGGGAGCTGGAAATCAAATCCATTTGTGCTTACTGGCGCAGGCGATAGACTAGTGGGAATAGGGAGCAGCGATATGAAGGGTGGCATAGCTTCTTTAATAGCAGCACTAGAAGATCATGGAAAAGACAATAATGTGAAGTTGCTATTTTGCGTTGACGAAGAAAACATCTCCTTGGGTGCATGGAAGGTCTTTGATGAAAAACTCAAATGGTTTGAGGATGTTGCATTTGCAATCTCCTTGGAACCAGGCAGTTCAGAGCGGCATGTTGGAGGAATAAATGTAGTCACGTTGGGAAGGCGCGGGCGTGTTGTCATAAATGTGGATATCGTCGGGTTATCTGCACACGGTGCAGTAAAGGAGAGAGGCATAAGCGCTATAGATGAGGCCGTAAAGATAATATCACAATTGGAAAGAATGAAATTTGAGGCGCATAGCGAGCTTGGGAAGGAAAGCATGTTTATTAGGAAAATAGAGAGTGCGTCAACTAGCCTATCTGTTCCAGATAAGCTTCACATGGAGCTTGATATCCATATCGTCCCTCCAAACAATGCCAAAAAAATCATAAGGCAAATGGAAAAACTGATTAAAAAAATGCGCTCTTGCGGCAAGCTAAACAAAAAAACTTCAGTTTCCATAGGGATAAAAGAGCGCCAAACGCCATACATAGAACCGTATGTCACAAGCAAAGAAAGCTCTATTGTCAAACAAATCCTTGCTATCGTAAGGGAAAATTTCGGGAATCCAATAATAAATTACTCCAGCTCCGTTGCCGATGACAATATAATTGCAAATAGCCTCGATATACCTGTCATTACGATAGGTCCGAGCGGAGGCAATGAACACGCCTCAAACGAATGGGTGTCTGCAAGGAGTTTAAACGACCTTTCAAAATTATACTCGATGATACTAGAAATATCCAATTGATATATCTATCACTTCAATGCGGTCCCTTCTTCCAATTTCCGGGAAGCATTTCATGTATGCTCCAGGGCAATGACGACCTCTTCATAATATTATGAAAAGGGCCTGCAACTGAGTTGTGCTTAAATCTCATTGCGACCTTCCCTATCCTCTCTATCTCATCAGCGTCAAGATTGATGTCGGCAGATGCGACATTCTCTCTAATATGCTCGATCCTTCCGGCTTTAGGCACTGCCACTACCTGTTCCTTTGACAAAAGCCAGCTAAGTGCTATTTGGCTATCCGTCGCATCATGCTCTTTTCCTATCTCCGACAAGATCTTTACAAAATCCATGTATCTCCTGTCTCTAAGAGCGCCTCTAACCAGCGGACTGTACGCTATGAGTGTTATCTTGTTGCTCTTGCAATAATCCAAAAGCCCTGAAGTTTCAGGATCCCTAACAAGCACGCTATACTCCACTTGGTTCGACACTATCTCATTTGCACTAAGTGCCGCCTGCGCCTCCTCAAATTCGGCGATATCAAAATTGCTGACGCCAATATATTTTATCTTACCCTCATCAACAAGTCTCTCCATCGCACGCATCGTTTCCTTTATGGGTATTGATTTGTTGGGCCAGTGCACCTGGTAGAGGTCTATTTGCCGTATGCCAAGCTCTTTTAGGCTCCTTTCGCACGATCTTATAACATCATCGTAGCTCAAGTGATGCGGTGAAACTTTAGTTGCCACAAATACTTCTTTCTCTCCAATCAGCGCCTTTCCTACAAGATGCTCAGTTCCATACATCTCTGCAGTGTCTACGAATTTCGCCCCGAGCCTAAAACCCTCTTTAAGTGCAAGCGTGCCTCCCTGGCCTCCGTCTCCAAGCTTCCACGTTCCCATTCCTATTGTGGGTATTAGTGCCCCTGTCTTTCCAAGTTCTTTAAACTTCATGATTGAATCTTAAAATGCAAATATAAAAACTCTAATATCGAAATACAATAAGGTATCAATATGTTAAAGGAAGGCGACAGTGCACCAAACTTCAGTCTAAAAGGATCCGACGGGAAGATTCACACGTTGAAGGAATTTAGTGGCAAATTCTTAGTTCTCTACTTCTATCCAAAGGACGATACTCCAGGTTGCACTATAGAAGCCAAAACATTCAACAAGCGCAATTCTGATTTTCGTGCCATAGGTGCGGAAGTCGTAGGGATAAGCAAGGATAGCTTCGAGTCGCACTGCAGTTTCAGGGACAAATACAACCTCGAGTTCCTGTTGCTTTCAGACCCGACAAACTCCACTATAAAGGCGTATGGAGCATACGGGGACAGAGGGATATTTGGCATGGGGACGCTTAGAAACACGTATCTAATCGGAAAGGACGGCACATTGTTAAAAATATTTGAGAACGTATCTCCAGACAAGAATCCTCAAGAACTGATAAGTGCCATCAAAAGTCTAAACTCCAAATAAACAAAAAAAGCAAAATATGCTCGAAAAAACAAGCCGCGCCCGCATCGCGGATGAATTTTCAATGCAGGCTTAAAAGTTGCGATTTTGTGTAATATCTCTGCATATCCAAAATGTCAATGAAATATGACATTGATTTCAAACCAAAGGAAAATCGTATCCCAAGTCACGCTGCACTGCATATGCTGGAGTTGTCGTAGCACACGCCCTCCTGGACAGTCTGCGGAATGGTCAAGTATTTACAGTTCACAATCGCAACTGGCGTAATGGTTATGTTGTAATACTGGCCAAGAAGGGCCTGTCTGTTTAGCAGAGGCGTGGAATTTGATATGCATGAATTTATTTCTGACATGTTGAGTCCCGAATTTTGTGCAAGCGGATTTAGAATGGATTCGGAAAGATACTGCCCTCCATAAGCTGATTGAAGTGCTTCGCTGAACCTGCCGAAGTTTTGCTGTGTGGAAGCACATAACAAATATCTACCAAGCTCCTGAGCATTTCCAAGTCCATACTCATTTCCGACTTGGGTCGTAGCGCCTCCGAACAATATCTTGATTGTGACATTCACCTTATTTGTGAACCTGTTTTCTAATGTTGTCAAATTGTTCAGGCTTGCAATAGCGCCTGGAGCATAAGGGTCAATGAACCAGAAGACCTGAACAGGGTTTTGGGTGTTGCAGCTTAGTTTGTTATTCAAGCTTATTACTCCCTCAGACACTAACTTATCGTTAACTATATGGGAGGGCTTTTGTGTCTCAATCGTAACAAAATCAAGGCTCAAATTGGAGTCCGATACAACAACCAGTTCCTGGAACCTTACTTTGTCATATATGCTTATTGCAGGAATTGTCACATACCATTTTCCGTCTTTAGGTACATACACGTATGTCGCATTCCCGATATCCGAGAAATAAGGTATGAGCGATGCCGATCCGTTGACGTAACTATAGCTTGCAAGCACTTGCTCAACAAATCCTTTCACCTGCGCGATGCTATGCAACGGCTGCGTGCAGTTGCCCATAGTGCATGTGAAATTGCTTGCTAAATGCGTAATTGTATTATTCGTTACATTTGTAGAATTGACTATGGTTATCGTCTTAGATCCTGAGATGACGAAGAGAAGCAGCACCAGCACAACCACTAACGCCATCAACGCAACGTGTATGTTGTCCAGCCCTCCAAACCTGCTTATTGGTTTTATAACAACATCGACGTCGCTTTCTTTCTTCTTCGCCATTTTAACACTCTTTATCATGCGGGCCTGACGGGATTTTCAATAAATGTTTTTGAACCCGTGACCTCCACCTTAGGACGGTATCGCTCTATCCAAGCTGAGCTACAGGCCCTTAAACTGATTTGGAACTATATAATATTAAGGCTTGCCCTACGTTGTGTTCACATAAATTCATTATTGGACGCACTAGATTTTAGCCGAGCTACAATAGAAATAAACTCCACAAAGTTACATTATTAAAACATTTTATTTGTTTCGGCTATCAGGATACATTTAAATAAAAATACTCTCAATAACTACTGATAATATGCTACCAAACAAGACGCTTTTCTCAGTGATTACTCTATTAATTCTATCCTCATGCTCATTTGCAAGCGTAGTGGGAACATCATATGTCCATGTGCCTGCAGTAATATCGAGCGAGAATTCAGGGACGCTCACAGTTTTCAACTTAACTATAACAAATGGGGGAACAGGAGCTGTAAAAATCAATGGTCCGCTATATGTGGGCAACGACACTCTTTATTCGGCGCGCACTGCCGTAAACTACGCTTCGTCATATGTAGGCGTGAACGAATCGATGTATAACTTCACATACACAATAAGCGACATAGGCACAAATGTCTCAGGGCCAAGTGCAGGGCTAGCATTCACGCTCCTTGCAATATCTGCATTCCAGCACAGGCAGCTTGAAAATAATTTTACGCTTACCGGAACAATATCTTCAAACGGCGCAGTGGGCCCTGTCGGAGGGGTGTATGACAAGGCAAGCACTGCAAAAGCAAACGGCATGAGGTTCATAATAGTCCCTGCTTCTCCTATGTTTGCAGGAAGCTCATTCACACTCTATGGATACATCTACTACATAATAAACAAATCAATCGGCATTCCGGTAGTGGAAGTCTCCAACGTATCGCAAGCGATACCTTATGCATACGCGAAGTCGATGCCTCAGCCTTTGGGCGTGCCTCAGCTTCCAATGTACGATACTAATGGGCTCAACAGCTCAAATATCACATGCACAAATTGCAGCAGTGCGTACTTCAACCAGATAGTACAAATGATGTTCAATTCAACCCAAAGCGAAATAAATAATCTGCCCAACTCATATTCCGGCATAAAGAACGTAATGGCCGGAGCCCTAGAAAATTACACTGCCATACTAAACAAGGGCTACACATACACGAGTGCGGATCAGGCATTCTTAATTTATATAAACGCATTCATGCTGGCAAATCACAATGATTCTAATGCCACTTCGGCATACTCAACAATAAATAACATATCCTCATACTGCAATTCACTTTCTCCTCCGCAAATGACAAGCGCTAACTATGAATTGGTGATAGGCGGAGAGGTCAGGCAGACATGGGCAAATCAGACCATCAATGCCACTCTTGCTGCTTTCAATTCTTCAGGAGACTCAGACCAGCTGCTTGCAAGCGTGTCGCAGGCTGCACCTGCAATGGGGTGGTGCATAGCGGCAAACGATATGTACAAGGCTGCATATATCATGAACAACGGTACGGACGTTGCAACATCGCCTGCACTGCTATCCGAGGCCCAGCATGCCCTATCTGTTGATAAATCAATAGGAACTAACCAGTACACCCAGGCAGCCCAGCAGGATTTCAACAAAGGGATGTATGCGGCATCTCTATACAACTCTGCATATGCATCTGCATTTGCTCCTGGAAAAGGCCTTCAATACAACACCTCCCAACCCACTCAGCAAATCTCCAACACAATTGCACAATACTTCGCAAACGCAACTTCCGGACTATGGCCAACCCAGTTTGCACTTTCGGCAAAATTCTACCTATATCAGGCAGGTGAGTCAAAGAACGCCTCTGCTGCGCAAAACTATCTTGAAAGCGCCATAACCATGGCAAAACTTGCAAACTCCCTAAACGCCGCAAATAACGACATAATATCATCATTCATAAATGCTCCTGTCCAGTCTAATGCACAGCTTCAGGAATCACTTAGCAATCTAGAAAGCCAAATCAATGCAATCTCAGACCAAATAAACCTGATATACACTGTGCTCATTGTGATCGCCGCAGTGCTTATAATCATCCTTGCATGCCTGCTGTACATGATAATCAAATACGACGCAAACCAATCCGCATCAAATAAGCAAAAGGTCAAAGGAAAGGGGCGATAATCTCATGGAGGATGTGTTTTGCAGCGAAAAGATAATGCAACAGGTATATTACGAGACAGACCACATGGTTGTCGTATATAACAAATATCCTGCAGTCCCCGGGCATTCTATGGTGATCCCCAAGAGGCATGTTGAGAGCCCAACCGAACTTACTGCGGAAGAGTATGTAGACATGTTCAGAGCACTAAACAAGACTTTGCCTGTATTGCTCGACATGTACGCGACTGATAAATCATATGACTTGATAATGCAAGTTGGCAATTATTCAGGGATGACCATACACCATATCCACATGCACATAACTCCAAGGGGAAAGGACGATACATATCAAGTAGACACTGCCCAGTTGTACGAAGAGATAAAACGGCGCCAAATGGAAGGCGCTGGAGATATGCCCCTAGATGTGCAAGAAGAAGTCGAAAGGCTTAGAAAAGTGTTTGGGTATGTGCCAAAATCAAAGTGAAGCGGCTGTGATAAGTATTGCAACGAGCGCAATGGCCATGGCTGCAAGCGATATATTTCTGGCTTTGTCATAAAACTGCTGCTTTCTGCTGCTTAGGTATCCAAAACCTGCATATAAAAGCAAGATATCGGTTATCAGTATAAGTGCTCCAAAAATCAAGTTCCCCAAAAACGGACTAACATCAAAGAACAAATACGCGCTTATCGCTATTGCTATAATATACGCGATCAGCGCAGCCATAGAAGACCAATATATGCCGATACATCTCGGTAACGACTTCACGCCCCTTGCGCTATCTCCTTTATAATCTCTGATAGTCCCCTGTATCTCGCGTCCAAGGCCCGCAATGAATATCATCACCGAAACAAGAATAAGCGCACTTCCCATATTGCTGCTAACAACATAATTTCCGAACACGAACGGTATTGACATGGAGAATGCGACATATGCGTTTCCGATAAATAGCGTCTCCTTCAGTTTGTAGCTATAGAGCAACGCAAGAGCTCCGAAAATAAGGGCTATCGCAAAACAGTACCAGTTTATCAAGTAACTTGCAGCAACACCTATTATCATTGATATTACTGCGATTGCAAGCGCATGATTAGGTGACATTTTGCCTTCGGTAAGCGGCCTGATCTTCTTATTTAAGGTGTCAACTTCGATATCAAAGTAATCGTTTATGGCAAATGCCGACATGCTCACGAATATAGGGGTAACAAAGCTGAGAATCAGTGTGTATGTATTAGGTAACACTCCATTGCCTGCTATGAGCTCTGCCGCAATTACCGCAATTACGAGCATTATGCTGTGCTCTATCCTTGTCAGGCGCAATACGTCTACTAAGAACGACATGTCAAAACTCCTGTTAAGTTATGATACGCACGAAATATATTTAGATGAAATACGAAATAGAATGAAATAAACGAATTACGCTTTTCAGCGCAATGTTCTGTTAATTCGCATTGACGATAACTAATAATCAAGATAAATAAAAAAGAAAAAGAAGCAGTTACTTCTCACTTTTCAAGAAGTATCTGTATCGAGCTTACTTTTGATTTTGTCCCATCTTCATTGGTTAGGTCCTCGGATCCTATCACTACTTTCGGAGGTGCCCTAACATCGGTGACGAATCTGTTTCTCGCTATTTCTGCAACGTCAACAGCTCTGCTTATGGTGTTGCCTCTAGCCCTTATTGTTACATTCCTCGCTCCATTGTTAAATTGGGTAACTACTGCCAAAACATAATTCATTGCTGGCTTCTTCCCAACGTATACTACATTTTCCGGCATGGAGCTGTTTCTTGGTTCTTCGTCGTCGTATGCCATTGATTCACCTATTGTATCAGATTTTTTTATATGTAACACTCTGGGTAACATCAAAAATCTTAAAACTATATTAACTGCATATCAAGCTATATAAACCTATTTTAACTTTCAAAAAAATATTTTCATGCAGCACTTTGACATATCTGCTATATTATTATTTCAAATCCAAAGCAAGGTTCCTCTATACCAAAGTTCGAGAGCACTTCTGGGTGCAGTTCACCGACGAATCCAACAGTTGCCTTCCCAACAACTATATCTGCAACTCTGCCCTCTATAAAACTTTCATGCGCCGCTGCCCTGAATGTGTATTCTCCAGGTATCTCATTTAACACCGACTCCAAAACCGATTTGATATCATTGAAATTCGCCTTTGGATCTGCCATAGCTGCAGATAGATGGTATTTTTCGCTTGGCATCTTGTTTGCAAGCGCAAACACCACATCCGCCTCAAATATCTTCTGAGGCATTTTTTCATGAACTGAAAGCGAGAAGTTCTTGAGCAGTGAAGGCAGTATCCATGTTCTCATCATAGTGATGCTGCCTGTTTTTGAGTTCTTAAGCTTTATGTACTTGCTTTGGTTTGCCGCAACTCTCATTTTATTGAAATTCTCATTTTCGCTTGTGAGATACGAATTCATCATCTCCCCAAACCCTAGTCCAGTCATTATTGCAGAAAGCTTCCTGTTCTTCTCAGTCCTCTCTTCAAGCATGCCCGTCTGGGTCGAATATATTGGCATATTTGCGATATATTCGTATCCGTACGCTATTGCCATGTCCTCTATGATATCTTGATCGGTAAGGATATCCAATCTATAGCTTGGTATCTTGAACACAATTTTCTTGTTAAGGTAAGAGCACGCATACCCCATCTTCTCTGCCAGCGAGAGCGCATTGTTAAATCCGACGCTCACGCCTAAAACTTCATCGATCTGTCCAAGCGGGATACTTATGCTTCTCTCCTCCATAATTGGGAAAACATTGCTCTTCTTCCCGTAATTCACCTTTACCGGATAAATATATGCTCCCATATCCATGAGCGTCGCTGCAAACATGTCTGCGGCTTTGTCCACTACATATTTGGATGTGCCCGTCATGTCGATGAACATGTTGTGGGTCGATGTGCTTATTTTTGTCCTTTCGGAATTCACTACTGGAATAAGCGCAAGGACTCCGTCTAAATCTTTGAGGGCTGGATAGCAATTTTGTGTCTTGTGGCATGTGATAATATCTCCATACTCGATTCCTTTTTTGTTTGTTTCGAGCACCTTGCTAAATAGCATGCTCTTCTTCTCCCCAAGAGCAACGAATTCCTGATCTGGAAATGCATCATACTTGAGAACAGTGCCTATCTTATCCAAATTGTGCATGCCTATTGCGAGCTTCTCCCTATGCCTTCCGAAAATATCGCTGAACTTCTCGGAAAAATTAAGCAGGTGTTTTAAAGACTGGTCATCAAAATCAATGTTCTTTGCAACAATACCCGATATGAAAGGCCTTATTCCCGAGACGTCCTTGCCTACATTTATCTCTAAATATGGTGCAGAGCTCTTCATCTTGTAGCTGAATTTCTTGCTCTTGTGCATAAAATTCTTTAGTGCTCTTGCAAAACCAACAATATCAAGCAAATCCGGCCTGTTGGCCGTGATCTGAAAACGCATCTCTGTGCTGTCAGCTCCTTCGAATTCTACGCCCATCTTAGTTGCCTGCTGGGCAATCTTATCAAAGTCTATGCTCTTTCCAACGAGCCTTGATAAATATGTTTTATTGAAACTTACTCCAGCCATTTTATCATCTCTTCCTCATCCACCCTATACCATTGTTGTATAGTTCAGTAACACTCTTTATATGAGGGTTTTTCATAAGGACTATCCTCTCAATTCCGCAACCCCACGCAAGAACGCTGAATCTTTTTCCTGCTGCATTTATTATTTCATGCCGCAATACTCCGGCGCCTCCCATCTCAAGCCACTCGTTCCTCTTGCTGTAAAATGCCTGTATCTCAACTCCTGGCTCTACGAATGGGAAGTATGTCGGCATGAATCTTGTGCGCATTCCAAGCAAGCTATAAAACGTAGTGAGTGTATCGAAAAGATTTGCAAGCGTCAGATGCTCCCCTATTATCATACCGTCTCCTTGGTAGAAATCTGCAAGATGCCTGTAATCAAGGCTCTCGTTCCTAAACACTCTCCCTACAGAAAATATCTTTATGGGAAGTTCATAACTTGCGATGTCCTTGAGGCTGTATAGGAACCTAGCAGTCACGCTTGTGGAATGTGATCTGAGCATAGCTTTTTGCGCAAGCTCCTCTTTCCATTCGCTGTTCCATGCTCTCTCATGCTCTTTTGCCACTTTGTTTAGGAGCATATTGTCAGATATGTCTATGTTCTGCGGATCCTCTATGTAAAATGTGTCCTGTGCGTCTCTTGCCGGATGATCTTGCGGTATCATAAGGGCGTCTTGCACCCAAAATGACGATTCAACTATAGGGCCCGAGACTTCTCTAAAGCCCATTTTTGCATAAGCGTCCTTTATTTGATTAATAGTATCCCGCAAAGGATGCGACTTTGCTGCATGCGCCTCTTCAACATCTACTCTTACATCATATCTCTTGAACTCCTTGCCTTCCCACTCTCTATTGACTATTATCTTCTTTGTTATCCTGTCTATCTCATCCTTTCGTACATCAAAAATATCCTGGGCATGTCCCTTTGAGGTTATCTTTACTTGAGTTATGGCATTATTTCGCTTTATCGTTACAAGCTTTCTCTTAATAAGTTCAAGTACTATGTCTGCATGCTGCTTTTGCAAGTGCTGGACATCCCCTCTTGCAATACCCTCAAGCACCGCATGTTCTACTGTCTCCTTCCCAAGCGCCTTCTCCCCGGCCTGCGTAAGTTTTATCGACCCTCCCCCTATCTCTATGAATCCCTTTGCCTTAGCCCACTGCAAGCCTATGCTACGCTGTGTAGGGTCAAGATCCTTTATGTAAATTTGCCCGGCGTTCGCAAGCTTTTGTATCAAACCTTCTTCCGGCAAGCCGCTCTTTGCATACGCCTTCCCCTCATCCGTAAGCGCTGCCTGCTCCTTCTCCTCCCTTATTATATCGAGCATTCCTTCTTTTGCAAGATTATCTATAGCCCAAAGGACTGCATCCCTTCCAAGATGTGTGTCTTCTACAATCTCATCGATGCTCGCATGTTTTGTGGATTTTAGTGCCTTTAGTACGGCAGCTTCGTATTCGTGCATCGAAGTCACATCTTGTTAAGATAATTGTTAATGCCTACATATACAAGCACTATGAGAATCAGGATGAACAGGACTTCAAGTACGGATGAGAGTATCCATCTATAAAGTCCGGTGAAATAACTGATGACTTCACTTTCAAGCGATTGTCTGAGAAGGAACTGGAGCGAGAACTTCGCCAGTGGCTCTCCAGAATGCCATGAAAGGAAAGTTGCATCGGTAAGGTTGCCAACAAAACTTATCTGAGGATAATCAGGAAGCGGATAAAGCGATATTATCTTTGCGCCTTGCGGCAATATTATGTTGAGCTGTGAGTTCTGAGGCAGCGCCTGCCCACTGGCAGTGTGCTGGAAATTGAATACGGACTGATTGAAAGTATACCTGAAAATTCTAGGTCCTGTTTCATTAATGGTGGTAACATTCCTTACATAATAATTGAGTTCAAGCTGTGCAATCCCGCTGGTCCCAATATTCTTTATCGGTCCTGGGAAGAAAGTGAATTTGTATATGCTCGAAGTAGGGTTCAGTATATGTTCTACAAGAAGGTTGGTATTTAGCGCAGCTTGCCAGTCGCTTAACGTAAGGTTTATTGCAGCCCTATCATCCGTGTACTGACCAATAGAACTGTTTGATATGTAAAGATTTAGCACCTCTACAACATGCGCGCTGGAATTCTGGTTTAGTATCACAGTCGTATTGAGATATGTTACATTCATGTACGCATTAAGATTCAGCGCAAGCATCATAATGCCAAGTGCAACAATCAGTAAGCTCTTCATTAAGATCACAATACCTATAGCTAACCTTTACCTGTTAGAATTTTTAATGGTATTGTTGCAGGCAAAAGCTGCTGCTTGCAATCAAAGCAGTAAAGAAAAATATGTTATTTGTATACTGAGTGGTATACCGTGCTGCTGTCGTCTGTTATGACAATGCACTCTCCTTCACATTCTATTAAGCATGCCTGGCACAATATGCACGCCGAACCGTTGACGGCTACGGATTTTTCCTTATAATGGTTGTGGCCATCTTGTACGTCCTTCCACTTTGCAAAAGTGGCTGGGTCTTCTACTCCCTTCCACTGGAACTGTTCAGGTGCCGAATCTGTGTTGACGTCAGGTCCGTTTATATCCTTCATTTCGAAGACGCCTACTGGACACACATCCTTGCAATGTTCGCATCCCGTGCACTTTGCCTTCTCTACATATACATCCATAATATCACAATAACATAAACCGGAAAAGTATCTCCAGTACAAGCAAATACTATTGGCAAGAAACTAATTTAAACCTAACTAAGATCCGGCTATTTCAATATCCTATTGCCATACTTCGATACGAATTTTGAATAATTCGGTCTCATGCCATCAGGCAGCATGCGAGGTATCTCATCAATTATAGGATACCACCTTGCGCACTTAGGGCACTTTAGTACGCCTTCGGATATTATCTCTTCCCTGCCAATCCAAATCTGTTTGAATGCCTTCATCCTAAGCGGATATGCCTTGCACATAGGGCATGCAAGTATTTTAAGTGTCGATCGTTTCATGCAATCAATCCCTCTTTTCACCTACGAACTGGAAAAGGGTTCCGAATTCCTTCTCCGCAAATCTAATTGTGCTAAATCTCTTCATAAGCATTCTATGCATCTCAAGGTTGTCAGGTATGTAAGCGTATATTCGCTCTATCTTCTTGAAGTACTTGGCGTGTTTTGGGGACGCAACATAAGCAAGGAATGGCATTACATATCGCAGATAAATCTTCCCGAGGGCCATATTCGTTTTTCCTGCCGATTTTCCTATTCCTACAATTGCCAAATATCTTTTCGAAACACGCGCAAGTTCGCCTACCGTCTCTTCCATGTCGATGGAAGAATGGAACGAGAAACCCATAATTACAGAGTCAAAAATACCTGACCTAAATGGCATATTCTCAAAAGATCCTTGTATCCTCTCGTATTTTTTATTTGCGATGTTAAGCATAGGGACAGAATAGTCCAAAAGCACAGTGTTCGCTTTAATCTCCTCCCTTAAAATATCTGACATCGTCCCAGGCCCCGATCCGGCGTCGAGTATCAATATCCTCTTCACGTTTCTCAATCTATTTGCTATTATCCCCAAAACTTCTCTTCGCCATCCGATATCTTGGAATAGGGATATGTAACGGTTTGTCTTGTCATAGACGCTTGGTATCTTCAGGTATGTGGCATAAATCTCCTTCCAATGGTCTCCAAGCCCGCGTGACTTCAAAATATCCTCCAAATGTAATTAAGATATACCTTGCTGTTAAAGTATTTAGCAGATTTGATGATAAGCGATCTAAGGGGATATATCGAATACCTATCAAAAAAGGGAAGACTCGTAAATGTACGGGCTCCGGCTGACCCTGAACTTGAGATAACTGCGTTCACAGATATCGCTGGAAAGGCAAACAAATACGAGAGTAAATCGTTGCTCTTCCACAATGTAAAGGGATACGATATCCCAATTGTCACAAACTTATTTGGATCTACAAGCACTCTAAATGAACTATTCAAAGAGCCGTATATAAACGAGTTGCTCTCAGGAATAAAATCACAACACCTCGACATAATAAAAGGCGCAAAGGCCATGCTTAGTGCAAAGCCCAAGGTGGCAAAAAGCAATTTAGGGAACTATACCAAGCAAGAATCTTTATCTGGACTGCCAATTCTAAAGGTATGGCCTAATGATGCCGGTAAGTTCATAACGTTGCCTATGGTCATAACCCGCAGTCCGAATGATGGTTCACTGAACGTGGGCATATACCGGATGCAGATATACGACGAAACAACTACGGGAATGCACTGGCAGGCACAGAAAGGCGGCGCAATACACTCCCAAGAAGCTCTCGAAAAGAAAAAAACACTCGATATAAGCGTGTCAATCGGTTCGGATCCATACAATATCATATCTGCAGTAGCCCCGCTACCTCATGGGATGAACGAATTCGTCTTTTCTGGAATAGCCAGGGGATCGAGCACGATTCTCATGGAGAATGGAAAATACCCTCCAGTTCCTGCAAATTCAGAAATAATAATAAACGGCTATGTTGATCCAGTTGAAAAGAGAATGGAAGGGCCATTTGGTGACCACACTGGTTACTATTCCATACCTGAAGAATGCAATGTATTTCATGTCGAAAGTGTGTATATGAAAAAGAAACCCATATATGCAGCAAGCGTTGTCGGCTATCCATGGCATGAAGATGCTGTTATAGGCAAGTTCTTGCTCGAATACATGAAACCTTTGATAAAAATGGCCAACGAATCAATAATCGACATATTCCTTCCGCCAGAGGGCGTGTTTACCGATCTATGTTTCATCTCGATCAAGAAAAGATTCCCTGGTGAAGCAAAGAAGGCGATGTTTTCCGTACTGGGTCTCGGCCAACTCTCATTCACGAAGATAATAATTGCGTTTGACGAAGACATTGACATACGGGATCAAAGTGCAGTCATGTGGGCGCTGTCCACTAGAATTGATCCAGAACGAGATATACAGATAATAAAAAACACTGCAAATGACACCTTGGATCACACTTCAAATGTTCCGTCTTTCGGATCCAAAGTGATGATAGATGCAACAAGGAAAGGCAAGGCAGAAGGGTATAACCGGGAGTGGCCACAGACGATATTCATGCCCGAGGACATAATAAAAGGGGTAGAGAAGAAATGGAAATCCCTAAACCACTGAGGATATTTCAGGAGCTGCTTGCCTTCGAGCACACAATATCCGATATATCCATAGTGTATATCGGAATGCTACTTGCGCCTGGCATTACTCTATACAAATTCTTCTTCATAACACTTGCATTTCTCTCTGCAAGACCCGCAGCGCTCATGATAAACAGATATGTGGGGAGGAAATTCGACGTGAGTAATAAGAAAAAGGCGTATATGCTTAGCCTCAATATTTCAAGGCCCAGCATCCTGCTTATGGCAGCAGCATTTGCAGTAATATTCATAGGCAGCGCATACATGCTCAACACCCTGTCATTTGCACTCTCATTTGTCGTTCTCGCGCTTTTCGTTCTTGATCCTGTCTCGAAAGGCCTTACGCCGCACAGGCATTTTGGCATCGGTCTTATCGAGGGCCTTGGGTGCCTTGGAGGATATATAGGAACTACAGGGTCTTTTCCAACATCTCTTCCTGCGTACCTGATAGTTCTTGCTGCCATATTCATAGGCGGAGGGGCAGACATAATATACACCATAAGGCATGAGAAGTTCGATGCAAATCACGACCTCAAAACTTATCCTGTGAAATATGGTGTAAGGAAATCATTGGAGTACTCGCTGTATTCAAATGCCGCGGCTGGGGCAATCTTAATGCTTTTCGGATTATACATTAGCAGTGTTGCAGTAGTTGTCGGTGCAATAATATCTACTATAGTTCTGGTATCCTACACAAAAAACATAAACTACAAAGACGACAGGGAATCGTACGTACAAGCAACATCGATAAAATCAAATGTATGGACAATAATGTTGCTTGCAGTAATACTCTCCAAATTCATATGATTTATTTTAGCTTCATCTTTTCAGCATGCTTGATTAGATCCTCAAATCCTGCTTTTCCAAAAATCTCGCTATTAGCCATGTCAATATACTTGTTGTTAAGCTCTATTGCTTCACTAATGGCATCATTTTTTCTAAGGTTCGAATGTTTGATCAATGTATTAACTATGTTTGGCCTGAATTTTCTTGAATCTGCAGTACCGTTCTTCAAATCTGCTCCAAGTGCGTCTATAACATCGTCTCTAATCTGAAAACCTATTCCGACATTGGTTCCAAAGATGCTCAGGCTTTTGTATAGCTTGTCTTTAGAATATTTTGCCGCAGCGCTTGCAGATATGGATATAAGCGCTCCGCTTTTCAAACTTGCTATCTCAACATATGAATCAATGCTTGGCACTTTCCTAGTTTTTTGATATCTATAATCGAGCATTTCACCAGCGCACATCCTCAAGGCAGCTTGCGATATCAGGTGCACAATTTCAGTGCCGTATCTGCAAGATTTTTGCACAGCTTTTGCTATCAGCGCATCGCCTGAAAGTATTGCGGCCTCTTTTCCGTATTTGACATGAACCGATTCAATCCCTCGTCTGACTATATCTCTATCTATTATATCGTCGTGAAGCAATGAGGACGTATGTAACAGTTCTATTGCAACTGCCAGATCTACAAAATCTTCCGGTTTCTTGCCCAATGCGGCTGCACTTTCAAGGACAAGCGCAGGCCTGAGTAATTTTCCAGAACCGTCAAGCAGGTGCATGGAAGGCTTAGCCAGATCTGCGTTGCAAAAGTCGACAGTCTTAAGAGATAGCAACCCTTTTCTGACCATTGCAAGGCTTCTTCTAACATTGCCGTGCATATTTCTATTACGCACACCATTAACATTCATAAAAAACCCTACGTATCAAAATAAGCATTTATAATCTGTTATCAACAAACTTCTTTATAGCTTGCAGTGTCTTTGGTGCTATGGAGATAATAAAAAGGAGAAATAAGATGCTATGCAAAACTTCTCACGGTGTGGCAGAGCTAGAATACAGGATCGAAGGAAGTGTAATGTCGATATTCTACACATTTGTTCCAAAAGAGGATAGGGGCAGCGGCATAGCGGAGAAACTTGCATACTACGCTTTCGAATTTGCAATATCAAAGGAGCTAAAGGTCAGATTCGATTGCCCATACATAACTCATTTTTTAGAAGTCCATAAGGACATGGTTAAATATTCTACGCAATGATTTTATCTTGAAAAAAGGGCGTGTGTGTTGAACGAAAGAGCAAACACTGATTTGGAAGGTCACAAGAGTTTAAGCAAGTACTGGCCATACATAACACTCCCGGCAAACATCGCAATAGGTCCGATATCCGCACTGATAATACTCCAAATACTCGCGCTAAACGGAAATGTACTGGATGCAAGTTATGCGATAACGTTGGGCACAGCCATAACGATACCTGCAAGCTACTTCTGGGGCAAGATAAGCGACATATACAATAGCAGAAGGCGCCAGATATTGGTGTCATACATTGGGATAACAATATGCATAGCATCTCTGTTCTTCTCAAAGAGCGTGCTCGAAATAATCATCGCATATATGGCGCTCAACTTCTTTAGCATTGCAAATGCGACTCCTCTTAATCTGCTTGTAATGGAGAGCACCAAAAAGGAACATTGGCCATCTACATTCTCCAAACTACAGACGATATCTAGTGTAGGTATAACATTGGGATTCGTGGTCGCAGTGTTTGCAACAACCTCGACAAGCCTCAGCAACCTAATACTGCTGCTGGTGACAGCATCAATAATATCCATACTTATGTCAAACAAGCTTGTCTGGTCGCCCCCAATCAAAGCCACGAGGCTATCGATAATCAAAAATTCTTTTGCATTCATATCAAGGATGCTTATGCACCCAATAATATCTGTGCAGGAGCCTACATCAAAGTTCTTCGAAAGAATATTCAAGCTCAAGAGGGTAAGCAAGCGCCTTGAGCACACAAACTACATCACATTGCTGTATATCTCTGGATTTATATTTTTCGCAGGTTCCGCAATACTATATACTATATATCCTGCCGGACTGAGCCAATACGGGCTAAAGGAATCGAGCGTATTCTTCGTCTTGCTCTTCGCACTCATATTGCAGACATCAACTTTCTTCTATTCTGGAAGGTATGTGGAATCCCACTTGACGCATCGCATCATAAAAAGGAGCCTGATATTTAGGGCGGTATGCTATTTGCTATTGGCCATATCGTTTATATTCCTAACTGGAAACAGCTTTTTCTTCGCTAACGTTATATTCTATGCACTTGCTTCTGGCGTCGCATACTCATTTTACTATACTGCGTCATACTCACTTGTGTTCAAAGAGCTAAAGGGGATAGACAAAGGCAGTGGGCTTGGCTTATATAGCACCATAACCAGCCTCGGCACTTTGGTAGGGGCGTATTTGTCTGGACAACTTGCGTATAACTATGGATATGGCGCAACATTCATAATGGCAGGTTCCCTAATATTCCTCACATTCTACATATACACTTTGATGCCGAATAGACAAGTCGAAAAGAAAGGCGCAGCGCTAGTTGCAGTATGATAGTGCATCGCCTGCTTTCAGCCTGATTTTTTCTGCAGTCCCTGCCCGAAATTCTATCACTAATCGGCTATTTTTTCCTGCATTATACGTTTTGCATCCAAAAGTTTTTGTGCATGGCTGTATCCTATTTTCGATATGGATTATGCGCATTTTAGAATCAAGCCACACAACATCTATGGGGAATAGCATGTTCTTCATCCATATCCCGTGCTCGGCATCATGATTAAAATCAAATAGCATGCACTCATCACTGCGAATTGATTTTTTGTACATCAAGCCTATCATCTGCTTGAGCAGCGAATCCGCAATATACGCCTTGAATTCTCTACCTCGCAATTTAATGGATCGCGTATCGTATTTGAGTCTTGAGGCTATGAACTTCAATATCAACAAATTACCTTCATTTTACAACAGCCTGGCTTTGCTCTCGCATGAATTGCTGAAGATACATCCTGCTTCCAGTTCCTTTGCCTGTCAGTCCGCTCCCCTTCCATCCTACAAACGTATGAAGCCCCACTATCGCTCCTGTAGTTGCGCTTATCTCTCTGTTCACATAAACAGTCCCTGCCTCTATCGAATAGAGGAATTTCTTTATTTCCGATTGCTTTTCGCTATAAAGTCCTGCGGTAAGTCCATAGTCCACATCGTTTGCTTTCTTAATCGCATCATCAAAGTCGCTATAAGACGCCAAGACAAGAAATGGCAGAAACAGCTCTTGATGGAACAGTTTGTCAGAGTGGTCTATCTCAACAAGCTCTGGCTCAACATAGTCTCCTTCAAGTCCCGTGCCTACAATGTTGCCCCCGTAAAGTACTCTTCCATTATGCTTCGCATAATCCGTGTATGTCTTATAATCTTCAAGTGCCCTGTGGTTTATTAGCGGCCCAACATAAACATCTTTTTTGAGCGGATCTCCTATCTTGAATTCCTTTATCTTCTCCACAAGCTTCCTCACGAATTCGTCCTTTACCGATTCATGCACATAAACTCTTGAACACGCGCTGCATTTTTGCCCGGCAAATCCATATGCTGCCCCTGCAATGCCCATTACTGCCTTATCGAGATCTGCATATTTCGAAACTATTGCTGGGTTTTTGCCACCCATCTCAACGACGAATATCTTTTGCTTTCTCTCATTGTATGTCCTTGCAATCATATCCATCCCTACCATTCGCGATCCTGTAAATACGACACCGCTTACTTTATCGCTGTCTGATATCTCACTGCCTATCTCTGCGCCGGAGCCCGTTATATAGTTGAAAACCCCTTCAGGCACTCCTGCCTTCCTATACATTTCATAAATCTTCAGTCCCGTAAGCATAGATTTGCTCTCGCTGGATGAAGGCTTGAAGACAACAGTATTCCCAGTTATAAGCGCACCTGCGCTCATGCCAGTAGATATCGATACAGGGAAATTGAATGGTGCAATCACTCCAAAGACGCCATAGGGCTTCATCACAATCTTTACGTTTTCCCCGCTTCCCGGAGCCCCCTGGAATCCTGCCCTAACTTTATTCATCGTTGCTGCCAACGTACTTTTCCTTACGTACCCCTTATTCCTTTCCATATCAAACGAATAATAATTCAGGAAATCTATTGCCTCATCAACTTCTCCAACTGACTCATACCTGGTTTTTCCATTCTCCATGCTAAGTACTGCAGCTATGGGGAACTTACTCTCAGACATCAATTTTGCAGTATTTCGCATGATCTCTACTCGTTCCCTATAATCCGTGCTAGACCAAGAATCGAAAGCATTCAATGCTTCTTCCACTGCCTGCCTTGCATGCTCTTTTGTGCCTTTTTGGAAAGTTCCAAGTACGATTCTCTTGTCTATCGGCGAGTACTCGACTATCTGCTCACTTGCGTAAACCTCGCGCCCGCCTATGTACATAGGGAATCTTTTCCCTATGACATTTTGTTTGGCATCCTCTACAGCCAAATCAAATAGCCTGTCAAACTCCTCCTCCCTTCCAGAATCCAAAAATTTCCTGTATGTGAACTCGTTTTCAAAAACAGCCATATAAACCCCCTTATAATCCTAACCAATAAAAATTATTATACTTTCTTCATCATACACCTCAAAACATGAATTGCATTATGGGTTTAGGTGCAAGAAATAAATGTATTAATTAATTCTGCTGGGAAAAAATCCCTGCCATATCAATACTGTAGTTTTATAATATTAATACGCAATCTAATACTGGTTGAATTTATGGATTCGTGCGACGTGTGTGGTAAACAGTCATCTGACATGTATTCCGTGCTACTCGAAGGAGCACGTATGATAGTATGCGAGAAATGTTCCAGGGGTAACAAGATAATTGCAAAAATCGAATCTGGCCGAGGTAGTAGCACCAAGTCCCATGTGGGAAGGCAGAAGGAAGATGAGGTAGAAGTCGTGGAAGACTACGGGGACATAATACGCAAGGCCAGAGAAAGCACAGGACTTAATATTGATCAATTTGCCATGAAAATAAATGAGAGGGCAAGCGGGCTTAGAAGAGTGGAGGAAGGCAGGACATTGCCTACAGTGCAACTTACGGAGAAGCTAGAGAAGGAATTGGGCATAAAGCTTACTGCACCTGCAGAAAAATCGCAGAAAAGCGCAGTAATATCAAAGGACGAGCCGATCACGCTGTGGGATGCGGCTTACAAGAAGGAAAAGAAACAGGGCAAGGAAGGTGAATGATTGTCAGTCCAGCTTGGAAAACTGGTTGCAGACGTAAAGCATAAGATAGACTTAAGCGATCTTTCAGGCAAAACAATAGCGATAGACGCATACAATACGATATACCAATTCCTATCGATAATAAGGCAACCTGACGGCACACCCCTCAAAGACTCAAAGGGAAATGTAACGAGCCACCTCTCAGGGCTATTTTATAGGACTGTGAGTCTGCTTGAGTGTGATGTTAATCCTGTGTTCGTTTTTGACGGGATGCCTCCGATATTAAAGCAAAGGACTATACAAAAAAGAAGGGAAATAAGGGAGCGGGCCCTTAGCGACTGGGAGAATGCAAAGAAAGAGGGCATGATCGAAGAGGCAAGGTCATATGCGATGCAGAGCACAAGAATAACAAAGAGCATAGTGGATGACTCAAAAATGTTGCTTGGGCTAATGGGAATACCTTTCATACAAGCTCCAAGCGAGGGCGAAGCCCAGGCTGCCCAGTTGGCAAGAGATGGATTAGTGTATGCATCATCCAGTCAAGACTACGATTCTTTCCTTTTCGGGGCCGACATAGTGATAAGAAACCTTACCATAACTGGAAAGAGGAAACTTCCTGGAAAGAACGTCTATGTCAATGTTTATATGGAAAAAATAACCCTATCGGACCTGCTCAAAAGCCTAAACATAAACAACGACCAGCTCATATGGCTTGGAATGCTAATGGGCACTGATTTCAATGAAGGAATAAATGGCGTTGGTCCAAAAACCGCACTCAAAATAGTCAAAGACAAGAAGAGCGTAAATGATGTATTCGATTTCGTAAAGACCAAGTATGGCAAGGAAATAGATTTCGACCCGAACGAAGTCGAAAATGTCTTCAAAAATGCAGACGTTATCCATATGACTAAAGGCATGTTCGACGACATAATCTCATCGGCAAAGCCAAATGAAGATCATTTGCTAAAGTTTTTATGCGACCAGCATGATTTCTCTGCGGAGAGGGCCAAGAAATTTGCAGATAGAATAATGGAGATAAAAGGTAAATCTGGCCAAAAAGGTATAAATAATTGGATAAGCTGATAAATAACACCGTCGGTAGATTAAGTGGCAAAGAAAAACAATCTAAATCCGAATGATTCTGACGGTGCAAATCCATTATCCCACGAGCAGAATATGGCAAAGGTGTTCGACAACCTGGTTCACGAAATAATGGATGGGATAGAGCAAAACGAAGACGGTTCACTGATATACGGGATAAATTTCAAATTTGCTCCAGACGGGACTCCAATATTTGATGGATTTGAGAAGATAGATACTAGAAAACCAGAACAAACTAAAATAGAGCCGCTAATTGACATAATAGAAAAGAAAAAAGAAGTCGTAGTGATCGCCGATCTTAGGTGTGCCGCAAAGGAATCGCTTGATGTTGTTATAGGCGCAGGCAAGCTTACAATCAAAATACGAGGGGATACTGGAAAAACAGACAACACATTCCCTATACTTGTTCCAAATGGCGTCGACCCGACAAAGTCTACTGCCAAGTTCAACAATGGCATTTTAGAAGTGCGAATTAGAAAAGGTATTAATACTTGCGAATCCGAGTATCCTATTAAAATAAGATGAAAATCATTTTTGGTGTAATATATGCAGAAAAACGTAAAGAAGAAGCACAGGAAGGTTGGAAAGAAGGCAAGGGCGCAAAAGGCAAAGAGACTAATGAAAGTCATAAGGAAGAGAAGGAAGGCAAGTGCAAGGAAGAGATAATCTAGGTATCTGTGCTATTTCAACATTGCTCCTATTCTCTCTTGCATGATCTAATGTCTATTTTGAGCAAACTCCCGCTGTAAGTGCTCTGGCTTTCGGTGAGCCTTATCTCCACAAGTACAGTCCTATCTCGGGTCATCTTGTCTAAAAGTGCTGTTCCCGTCCTGTATACTGCAAAGCCGTAGTCAGGCGCGAGTTCCTTTATCATATCTGAGAACTCTGGCGTAGCAAAATCTATTCCGCTTCCTAAGAAATTTTCCTTGCTGTGCTTGTTTCTTATAACAAAATACATAAGCACTACTCCTTCCCAGGATCTCTCCTTATCTGCGGAAGACACAAGCTCCAATCTCTGGTACTCCTCGCCCTTGAATGCTCTTGAAAATGCCTTGTTAACTAATTCTATTGTCCTAAAATGCAAGCTCTCCCTCTCTATTTCTGCCGCATTCGTAATTCTCTCTTTCCCCATGCTAATGCGATGCCTACAGAAATGTTGACATTTGGGATGTTCTTAATTCTTTTGTGCAACATCAAAACTAAATGATGCAAAAAAACATTTGCAAGAAGCGCACTGATGAATAACACATATTCTACTAATGGCCTAAGCTAGCACAAATCGTCGTACATCTTGTCATTGAATTCATATGCCGTAAGCTCTTCATCCTTGCCTATATTCATACCGTCAAGAAGTTCTTGTTTGCTCTTCACCTGGGTTATGCCCGAATCGATATTGAAGAGTATGAGACTATCAGCGTATTCGCAATAAACAACAAATGAGCGGCTTTCTTCCTTCGCAGCTATTATGACTTTTGTAGACATATTTCCAAGTGCTATGAGCAAGCTGCACAGGAGCGTGGCTTTGTCAAAAATATCTCCGGCTTCGCATTTGAGGGTCTGACTTGGACTGAGCCAGAATTGCAAAGGGAGACTTATAGTAGCTATGTTATCCCGTATATTGTCATATGCGATCCTAGCAGCGCCGTAGAAATCCCTATCATAGCTATACTGTGAAAAGGAGCTCTTTATCTTGTTTGCAAGATTGATTACAGCTGCATCATCCGGGGTGATTAGCTTTGGCAGTTCCGCAACATAGACGCTCTCCTCACTTTCTATATAATCTTTGTACCTCATCAGCATTTCGAGATATAATTGGTTGTATTTCTTGAGGATTTCCTGCTCTTCCATGCGGTTTACCCTATATGAATTTATACCTATTTGGATATATAATGATATCAGTCTACCGTAGTAAATTCGACGCATGAGCGGTGCGTTTGCTCAACAAACTGGTGCATATATGCATATCTCGGAAGCAGAAAAGGAATCTGAAGGAAAGGCAGTCGAAATACGAGGATGGGTGCATAGGAAAAGGGGAAGCGGAGGCATATTATTCATAGTGGTGAGGGATAGCACCGGCATAATACAAGCTGCAGTTAAAAAAGACAAGGTAGATGCAAAGTCATGGGAGGACGCACAGAAGGCCACAATAGAATCAAGCATAACTCTAAGCGGCACGATAAAGGCTGACAAGAGGGCACCAACCGGATTTGAAATAGATGCAAATAAATTTAGCACAATGCACGTATCAGAACCTTTTCCTATAACTGAATATCAAAGTGCAGAGCTCCTTTTGGATAAAAGGCATCTGTGGATCCGCAGCCAGAGGATGAACCAGATACTTAAAGTGAGATCAATTGTTTTCAGGTACTTGAGGGACTTTTACGAGCAGAAGGGATTTTGGGAAGTAACTCCCCCGCTTATAACAAAGGCAGGAGGAGAAGGCGGCGCGGACATGTTCGGATTCGACTATTTTGGGGAGAAAGCATATTTGACTCAGACGTCACAACTGTATTTGGAGGCGCTTGTGCCATCTCTTGAGAATGTATACTCGCTTGTGCCTTCTTTTAGGGCAGAGAAATCAAGGACAATAAAGCATCTTGCAGAGTATTGGCATCTCGAAGCTGAGGCTGCATTCTACTCAAACGAGGAGAACATGAAACTTCAGGAGGATATGATATCCTATTTATGCCAAAGACTTGCCAAGGAGCAAGAAGCGCTACTTGAGAAGCTAGGCGTCGATAAGAAGACATTGGGCGTAGTGAAGGGCCCTTTCAAGAAAATTACATACTCAGACGCTCTTGATTACCTAAACAAGCATGGGGAGAAGAAAGAGTGGCTCGATGACATAGGCACTGAAGACGAGCGAATATTGACTGAGAAGGAGGACAAGCCCATATTCATATACAAATGGCCTGCCAAGATAAAGGCGTTCTATATGAGGGCGGATCCCGATGATCCTGAATTTGCGCTATGTTCCGATATGGAAGCACCTCATGGCCATGGCGAGATAATTGGGGCAAGCGAGAGGATATGGAACTTAAAGGAGCTTGAGGAAAGAATGAAGCTCTTCAAGATTGATCCCAAGAATTACTACTGGTACCTGGATCTAAAGAGGTATGGATCAATACCTCATAGCGGATTTGGGATGGGCACCGAACGTGTGATAAAATGGATGCTCAATCTCGAGCACATACGCGATGCGATTCCATTTCCAAGGATGATGAATAGATTAGAACCTTAATGTGTGATTTAATGGCAATACAAAATAAGAAAAGCAGCGATGCTGTGGCAATAGTTTCATGCATGGACTGGAGGCTGAATTTTGCGATAGATGGCAAGATAAGCGAGCTTAAGAGAGAATACGGTGAAAATATAACGACATATGTTTTCAGGAACGCCGGTGCAGGGGTCAAAGCATTTGAGGGATCCATTAAGGACATAGCAAGGGACTACAACCTAAAAGCCCTTGTCATAATGCCACACAATGAAGGGTGCAAAGGCATGGGTCTAGTGTTTGATGCCCTAAAGAACGGAGTGCCTATAAGCAGTGACATGAAGAGCCAGCTTGTCGATCCTTTCGAGAAACATGCTTTCTCAGACACAGGCGAACTCGAAAGGATTAATCCCAAGGTGCAAGCTGAATATGCAAGGGGATTCCTAGATAGCAGCGTAGATATAATATCCGAACTTGTGGATCTAAAGAGGGTAAAGATCCCTGAGGACGGAGAACACAGGATATTCATAATGAAGCCAGGTGCGGTTAAGTACGAACTTTCCCTGGACGACAAACGCGGCGGAGCGTATGTACTGCAGGCAAGCAGTCTAAACGAAGTGTATCCGGACTTGAATGTAGGCGTAAACGTCCTGAAAATGAGGAAGGTGATATTCGTGACAAGTAGCCACGAAGAGGCAAGGCAGGTCAATACGGAAATTAGGATAGCAAGAATGAAACTTGGAAACGGAGTTGAGCTAAGCCAAGTGAGCACGTACTGATTTTGGTGAATTAAAATGGCATTTGCAGATATTTTGGTATTATTGATACTGATATTCGATTTTGGAATATCCATCTGGGACGCATATGCCAGCGGTTATAACATCGGAATGCTAAGGAAGCAGCAAAATACTTCTGGATTCACTGTCGCCGCTGCATGGTCTGGAGTGGGGCTTGCCTTCGCAGGCATAACATATGTGCTTTTAGTGGTGCTCAGTTACGTAGGGGCGTATCTAGGATATATAGATCCAGCCACTGCAACCGCAGTGCTCGGATTCGACTCCCTTGTATTCGGACTCATGATAATCGGATTCGGACTCATGATAACAATACAGTCCATAATCATCGCCGCCAAGACCAAGAATATATGGTCTATAGTAATAGCCGCGATAAACACGATCTTTGAAGTTCTCAACATAATAGTGTACGTTGAGACATTCCAGCAATCAGTGCAGATGGTAAAAGGCATAGCGGGCAACAGGAAAGACGAGCAGAACTTTGCAATACTTGTAATACTCGCAATTGTGATAGGGTACTTCATAACCCAAGCAGCATACAATCGTGGAATCAAGAAGGCCGAGGATACCAATATACAATCTATCGGCAGCCAACAGGGCAAGAAGGGTTTAGACCTAAAATCTAAGCACTAAGTTATTATCTTGCACGAATCCCTTTCAACAAGCACCGTCTTCTCGCTTTGCGCCACTATTCCCTCTCCATCATCAACTAGGACAGGGAAAGTTTCCAGAGCTCCTGACCTGAGCAATTCGTTGAGCGTGGCCTTTATCCGAAATTCAGAATTAAACTGTTTCATGAGCCACCTAAATGCAAACGGATATGTCCTGTAATTCTCATCTATGAACTGTGCTATTTCCCTCATCTCTCTCATCCTAGGCATTCCCTGCGCCTTCTGGAATATCTGCACTTCTTCACCTTCCTTAACATATCCCTTTCCTGTGGTTATGAATACCTCTACAGCTATTACCTGCCCTTCTTCAAGCTGCGTGTCATCACCGTTGTCATAGTTTGGTATGAATATCTCAGCATGAAGTTCTCCTTTCGCAACCCCGTGCCCTCCAAGGTTCTTTATCGTGGTGAATCCGCCCAAGGTAACAACATCATCAACCACCCTTCCAATCTCTTGCATCGTTGTCCCTGCGCGAACCTTGCTTATTGCCGCTTCAAGTGCCTTGTCGCATGTTTCTATCATCTTGTCAGGTTCGTTCCCTACATTAATCGTTATCGCACAGTCTGTGATGCAGTCTGCGCTTCTTGCACCAAGATCCACTTTTAAAATATCTCCATTTTTAACTATCATATCATCGTCATATGATGGGGTATAGTGCGCAGCCTGTTCGTTTATGCTGAGATTTGTTGGAAAAGCGTACGAACATCCACGTTGGGCTATGAAATCCTCAATGTTGCTTGCAATCTCAAGCAAGCTCATTTCCGGCTTTATCATATGTTTCGAGTAATCGAGTGCGTCCCTAGACACCCTCCCTACTTCACCTAAAAGCTTCAAGTCAGTTTCATATTCAAATTCGTTCATGATATTCATCCCAATTTCTTTTGCGAGCCCTTTGACTTAAGCTCATCCGCATTATACCCTAGTTCCTTGAGTATCTTCAAAGTCGATGGTATTATCTGGTGATTAATATAATAATCTGGGTCATAATTTTCTGCCATCTCAACTATCCTCGCCCTGTCGCTTATGCTATTTCCGTCCTTGGTTATGACGAAGCTTATTACCGCGCCCTCAACTTCGTTCTTTTTCTTGAATCCGTCCTTCACCGCCCTGCTGGCAGCTGCAACTTCAGGGGATTTTATATCGTACTTGCCAAGTCCTTTCTTTAGCTGCGTGCTTATTGCAAGTTCGCTAAACGGTACCTTCCCTCCCTTTAATTTTTCAACGACCTCTTTGACTATGTTTGCTGCCTTGTCCTTGTCTCCTTCTTTGAGTATGGTTTCAAGGACCGCACGCTGGGTGTCTCTTGCAATCTTCGACCAGTCCCTTCTTACCAATTCAAATCCCTTTATTTTTATCTTGCCCGACTCGGAGAGCATCGCATACTTCTTCTTTGCTCCTCCTTCGCTCCCCCTTTTTCCTACAAAAACCCCGCGCGAATAGAAGTCCTCTAGTTCAAGTTCCATCCCCTCTGGCAGTTTTCCGTTCACATTGGCAAGAAATGCCATCGCATCATCCCTGGTTTTATTTCCAAGTGCAAGGAATACAGAATCAGTATCGCCATATATTACATTGAAACCTGCAGCTCCTGCATCATCGATGACCTTTGTTATAAATTGCCTTCCGTATGCAGTCACGCTTGCTGCGCATTTCCTATTGTACCATCGGGAACGGGCATATCCCATGTATCCGTAGAACGAGTTTGCAAGTATCTTCAATGCCTGGTACCTTCCAGATAATGATTTATCATCCGGGTTTTTCTTGTGCAGCTTTTTAACTTCGTTTCTTTCATCTATTAGCTTCTTGAGCACAATGGGCATGACGCCCTTTCTATCCTTCCTAAATCTTGATCCGTCCGGAGCAACGAACGCATCTTCACAGTCTGTACACAATGTAGAATTGTCTATATTGTGCGCTATTATTATCGACGGATATAACCCGCGGAAGTCGAAGACCACTATATTCTCATATATCCCTGCCTCTGGAGTCTTCACGTACGCTCCTTCGAATGGGTTGGCTGTCCTCTCATGTATCTCGTTGTCGCTTGGCTTGTTCGGTATTATATAATTGTAAATGTTGGCATATCTCATTAGCACAAATTCAACCAACTGCCCGGTAGTCGATATTGCCGCTTCCCCAAGTGTGGTCCCGCTTGCGCGCGCGACCTCTATTTCAAGAGGCAAGAAGAAGTCATACAACGCATCCAAAGAGAGCGCATCGCTCAACGAGTATCTCGCAAGTTCCTCAAGCTCCTCGCCTTCGTTGTCCCAGAGCTGCCATATATTCGTCTTGACTACAGTTACTTTAGTATTGCCTGTCACCGCGTTGTAGATATCTCCTAATTTGAAGCTATTTACTTTTATCAACTGCTCTGCCGCTCCAACAACAGAAACGAATTTTGCCACGTTGTATATGTCTAGGTTAGTTCTTCCTGGGATCTTGAAAGCCTGCATGAGGCCGTGGCTCTCCTGCCTGACCTCCCCATCCCATCTTCCAATCGCAAAACCAGATCCGCTCACTTTGCCCCTCTCAAGTAAATACGGAAGATCGAAGTTGGATGAGTTATATCCGACTATGATATCGGCATCCGCGTTATTTATGACCTCAACAAACCCCTTTATCATTTCGGACTCGCTATGGAATGTTTTGACGAATTTCTCCTTTATCTTCTTTGTTGCAAAAACCTCGCTTTTATCCCCATCTGTATAGCTTATCATTATTGTGGGATCTTTATCCATTCTGGGAACTCCCAACGGGTTGTATGTCTCGATGTCGAAGCATATGTGGCTTAGTTTTACATCTAGTTGCCCTTGCACATTTTCAATACGCTCTATGGAAATTTCGCCATCTTGCTCTCTCACTGTAGCCTTGATTGCAGAAAGCGGCGAAATGCCTCTGTCTATTATATACCTCTTCCAAAAAACGATATCATATTCGTAGCATCTGCCAAAATCGGAGAGCGCTGCGCTGAGTTTTGGGATGAATCTTGGGTTCTTTGCATACACTCTAAATGCCCTAACTTCGCTTTGCTCCAGCATTTTTCGGACTTCATCGATCCTCTCTACTGTTATCTCCTCTCCTCTGTCGCCTATAATCCTAACAGATTCAAACGATTCTTTGGTAAGTGCATTGTTGTGAGGCACTAGATAAAAATAGGGGAGAAAGTTGTAATCCTTTAGGATTTTGCTCCCTTCGTTCGTCTTGAACGCAATTCTTATTACTGTATTTGAGTCTTTGATAGTGTAATCTATGTCGGTTATTACGCCGCGTAGCTCGTAAGTGCTCATAAAGATAAATAATAAAGGGAAAAATAAAATATCCTATCCCAAAAAGAAGGTACTATTTTATTCCTTCTCTTGCAGCCTTGCTCTGGACAGTGGCAGCGGTGCTACAAACCCTATTGAATATGCAACAAGCGTTCCTCTTGCGCCGCATTCGAAGTTAAGCAGGTTTATCACGTTTTCCGCGAAGTCAAGTGGCAGGGTCTTCTTCTCCTTCCAAGTCTTCTCTATGTTCTCAAGCTGTCTCTTGTCCTCTTTTGAGGATATCGACCCGACTATCTTGAGATCACCAACGCTCTTAGGGGCAGAAGGGCTCCCGCTCTCATAGTTGGTTACGAATGTATACGCAACTTCCACCATGTCTCCGGTGACTTTAACATTATCAAAGTTTATGTTAAACTTCATGTTTGTTATTGTGTCCTTGCTCTGTCTCTTAGCCTCTACATTATTTATGCTGATATCGGTTATCATATAAAACACCAATGCTAATCTATTAGATTGAACTTTTATATACCTTTGTATAGTTTCACGTGTGCGCTTTGCTCTCTGTATTTGAGCCTTTTAGCATGGGTTTAAATCGCGGAATTCTCCTGCCCTTCCAAGATACCTTTTCGAGAAACATCGATTTCGGCCTTATCCAAATCTCTCTCTTTCCATATAATGCCTTGTAAACAACAAAATCCTCAAGCGTCTCGCTATGTTTTGCCACTCCTAGGACTTCGTACTCCTTTCCCTTGAAGTGCATATACTTTCCAGCTATTATTCTCATTTCAGTTCAACGCTAAAAGATCTGAAAATGTGCTGGAACGGCCATCATCGCTATGTAAATCGCAAGCAGGCTGCCTAACATAAGCAGGATCCAAAATGCCAATATGATCACTCTCCATCCCATCCATTTATTTTTGTTGCCCTCGCCTGCACGATCAAGCATAAGCGTTACTGGATATCCAAGTATCCCTGCAAAGCCAAATAGCGAAAAGAGGCCCAAAACTGCAATTGGGGCTTGAGAGAGTCCGGCTGCATATCCCATATACCCATAATATACCGACATTATCCCAAGAAGCAGGCCGAAGAACCCGGCATATTGTAGCTGGAGCCTCTTGTGCAAGGACCATGCAAATCCCAGAAACAAAAGCCCTATCAGTGGATATATATCATAATACAGTATATCATACGCACCGCTTAGCGGCCATGTGAATTGTCCAAATAATCCACTTATAAATGCGTAAATTCCAAGCGTCGCAAGCGGTATGGCACCTGCCCTCATGCTAGGGTCGCTTTTCTTCCCCTTCCTAAAGAGTAGGTAGCTGTGCATAGTTATGTAACATATTGTAAGTCCCATGAACCCAAGCACGAAGAGCTGGCTCGTCAATATATCTATACCTGTCATACAATCACTACAATCATGTTTCTAGAGAAATATAAAAAACGATCCATTATCAAAATTTGGTTCGCAAGTCTACATACATAATTAAATATTTTGCACGAGCAAATAATGGGCTACGAATAACCAGGAGTAAAAATTTGTCCGCGGCACGAACTGGTAACCTAACGTGTAACCATGCAAAACAAACAAGATGCAGATATATTCTGCAAAATATCAAGCGGAGAAGTGCAATCCGCAAAGATCTGGGAGGATAAAAGCTTTATGGCATTTTTGGACCTCAATCCAAACACACTCGGCATGACGCTTGTTATACCAAAGAAGCATCACCATTCGTATTCATTCGATATGCCAGAAAAAGATTACGTAAATCTAATGCTCGCAGCAAAGAAAGTTGCAAAGTTGCTTGAAAAAGGACTTGGGGTAAAAAGGGTGGCAATGGTCATGGAGGGCTTGGGTGTCAATCATGTACACATAAAACTTTACCCTCTGCATGGACTCGATGCGAAATTCAGGGAAGTGGTTTCACATAAAAAAGTATTTTACCCCAAATATACTGGTTTCATATCCACACAACTAGGTCCGACTGCCGAAATGTCAAAACTTAAGAGACTTGCATCAAAGATACGCGGAAAGAAAAAGTAGTAGATGTCTAAAACCTGCTGTTTCGAGAACATCTAGCACTTGCTACACAAATAAAAAATTATTAACAAAAGCTTTAAAAGTTAATAACAATATATGGTTATAACTACTCAGTTAATAATGGACGGCGGTAAATTGAAGAGTAAAAATAATATTTTGATAGGGCTAGCGTTAGTCATTGTCTTCGCAATCGCATATGCAGTATATCAAAGTTCAAGTGCTCAACTCAACAGCAATAATACTTATTCGACTAACAGTAGTCAGGCATTGGGCACTAATACAAGAGTGCTGCATATCGTGGCTGCCGAAAACTTTTGGGGGAGTCTGATGAGTCAATTATGCGGCATACACTGCAATGTTACCAGCATGGTCACAGATCCTAATGCCGATCCGCACGAATACGAAGCTAGCGCGTACGATGCACGCGAAATATCCAACGCAAATATAGTGATAATCAATGGAGTGGGATATGACGAGTGGGCGCTTAAATTAACCTCAGCGAGCAATAATCCAAACAGAACAATAATAAACGTCGGGGCGCTATTAGGCCTCCAAAACGGCACGAATCCGCATCTGTGGTATAATCCAAAATATGTCAATGCAACAGTAAAACAAATGTACGGCGACCTTGTTTTAGCTGATCCACAAAACTCCAAATACTATTCACTGCGATATGCCGCACTGAATGCATCTCTTGCACAAGTGGATGGGAAGATGGCGCAAATCAAGGGCCAATTTGCAGGGACCAAGATCGCATCGACGGAGAGCGTGTCAGTATACCTTGCAAACGCCACAGGGCTGGATTTGATATCGCCGCCATCATTTATGAATTCAGTTTCCGAGGGTGTTGATCCGCCGTCGCAAAGTATTGCAGTCTTTGAAAATCAACTTGAGAGCGGAAATGTGAGTGTGCTTATATACAATGAACAAACTATTACTCCACTGACTGATCAGATGAAACAGATAGCTGCACAAAACAATATAACTGCAGTGGGCGTTACAGAAACTATACAACCTCCAAACACCTCTTATCAAACCTGGATGAATTCGGAACTGTTAAATCTACAAAATGCTCTCTATAAAAGCGAGCTTGACAAGAAAAGAGCATGATGCTATGAATTCAAAAGTAAAGCTTGACGATGCACGAAACGAGATAGTTGCCGCTAGAAATCTCACTGTGGGATACGGAAACAAAAAGGTATGGAAAAATGCAAATTTCAGCGTTAATCGCGGCGAGTTCGTTGCAGTCATTGGTCCAAATGGAGCAGGCAAGACAACGATGTTCCGAATGCTTCTGGGCCTGCAAAATCCAATAGAAGGCACATTAAACGTATTTGGCTCCAAACCTGCGCGTGGTAATTCTAAAATCGGATATGTGCCGCAGCGCCACACAATAGACAACGAAACCAACATCGCATGTGTGGAGCTTGTGCGCCTTGCATACTCTGGGCATCGATGGGGGCTTAGCATATCCTCTCAGAAAGAGAAAGAGGCAGCCCATGGTGCACTTAGCGCGGTGGGCGCAGCGGAACTCTCTAACAAATCGCTTGGGTCGCTATCTGGCGGAGAGCTCCAAAGGATATTCCTTGCAGAAGCACTAGTAAGCAATCCAGAAATGCTGCTTCTTGATGAACCTCTGTCAAATTTAGATATCAAGCGCACCAAAGATCTGGTACGTGTGGTTGACGACGTGGTCCGTTCGCGCAATGTAACTGTGTTTTTGGTCGCACACGATATAAATCCGCTAATACACTTCCTTGACAAGGTAATATACATAGCAAACGGAAAGGTTGCAACGGGAACTCCTGAAGAAGTCTTAACTTCAAAACGCCTTAGTGAACTATATGGGACCCGTGTCGAAGTATTGAGGGATTCTAGGGACAACATAGTGATCATAGGTGCTGAGGACCATCACGGGGTATGATAACATGTTACTTTCAATCGACATAATATCCGCTTTTCAAACGATGCTTCACTATCAGTTCATGCAGCACGCATTCGAAGCGGGTACTGTAGTTGCTATAGTCGCAGGCATAATGGGGTATCTTGTAGTACTGCGAAAATCATCCTTTGCCGCTCATGCTTTTGCCGAAATAGGATTTGCAGGAGCAGCCGGAGCAGTACTTATTGGAGTTAGCCCGGTACTGGGCCTTCTAACATTCTCTATGCTAAGCGGCGTAGGTATAGCTGTGCTTGGGAATCGCGCCACGCAGCGCGATGTGGAAATAGGGACAATACTTGCATTCACTTTGGGCCTCGGTGTGTTATTCATAAGCCTATATACGGGATATGCAACTGAAGCGTATTCGATACTGTTTGGGGAGATACTGGGAATAAGCAGTGGCGATGTGTTGTTGACACTAGTGGTCAGTTTTATAATTATGGCAGTTGCAGCCATCGTGTATAGACCCCTCCTATTTGCATCTTTAGACGAAGAAGTCGCAGAAGCTAAGGGAATGCGCACGCTTAAATTAGGAATAATATTCATGATACTGCTCGCAGCATCGGTATCAATAGCAGTTCAAGTTGTCGGTGTACTCCTTATATTCGCGCTCATGGTCACACCAGCCGCAATTGCAATCCGGCTTACGTCCAAACCTGTCTTTGCCGTAACACTATCCGTGCTAATAGCTCTCCTGTCAACATGGATAGGCATATTCATATCATTTTACGAGCCTTATCCTGTGAGTTTCTTTATAACAAGTATAGTATTCGCATTATATCTGATAGTGAGATTCATCTATCCTAGCGTCCGAAATTTCGGAGCTAACTAACATGCGCCAAAATTACTTTAATATTAGTTTCACATATCGCCTCTCAATTAACACAGTAAGCTTAAATCCCATGCTATTGCATTACCCAATAGATATTCAATGAAAATTCTACAGGATCATTCTAAGAATGATATAAACTCGGGGGCCAAAGATATGCCTGTATTGGCTGGCTCAAATCCTAACATTTTTTCTGAGCTACTTAGAGGTTTTTATAAAAAGGCAGCTTCAAAGGCCAAAACAACTGCTCTTGCGCTATCTATCACACTCGCGATTTCCACAACAGCCTCAAGCATTTATGCCCAAACACCTCAAGTTAAACCCCAATCACTCATTGCGCAAACTGCAAGTTCGGATCATACTAATTTGAGGAAGACGTCAACCAATTGGGCTGGCATAATCGCAATATCAAATGCCGCCAAGCCAGAGCCTGCAGTAACTTCGGTTTCAGGTGCATGGTATGTGCCTAAAGTGCAGTATGGTTGTACTGGCGATTCTAGCGGCGCTTTTGATGCACAAGACACATATGTGATGTACACCTGGGTTGGTATAGGGGGATATGTGAATAAAGATAACACCCTGATCCAAATAGGCACTAAGGAGAGGGTCGATGATGGCGTTGTCAGATACGTTGCGTGGTACGAACTCTTTCCATATATGCAAAATATACCTATATCCATTAAGCCAGGCGATTTGATATACGCAAATGTGAGCTTGGTTAAAGGGACAACCGACATGTGGAATTTGAAGTTTCAAGATCTGACTTCAGGTAAACCTATTTATACAAAAGAGGTTTACTACAATGCCTCGAGGCTAAGTGCAGATTGGGTGGTTGAAAGGGCAACCGGCGTATGGGGGGTAGACTATCTTCCAAAATTCAGCAAAGTCAATTTTGTTAACATCAACGAGACGATAGGGAACTATGCCACTGTGGGCAAAACCTCTGGAAGAATATCGGCATTTGATACCTATTCTATAGATATGTATGCTGGAGAAGGGAAACGCAGTGTGCATAAAATAGCTACTGCATCAAAAATCAACAAGGAAGGGATGTTTGATGTAAAATATGATGTTTGCAATCCGTTTGTTTCACAGATATAATAATCTCCGAATATCAAGATTTGTTCTTATATGGAACAACGACTTCTTTTGGATCTGGCAATGAACAATCCAATTTGTATATAGAAAATGCCCTGCCATTAGGACTGATCTTCGAAGGAATCGCTGATTCGTGTGCAATGTTTGTCCCATCTTCAACTTCCCACAACGTCACTCTTTCTACGTCGAATTTGGATATTCCTCCGCTCACTTTGCCTATAGTTGCATAATTAGAATCTTTTGTGCTTAGGTCTAGGAATCTGATCGCATTGAATCCCGGCAGAGGAGTCTGATACCATTGCCCGAAAATTTGGCCTATAGGCCTTTCCTCAATCCATTCTGCAGATAATCTTTTCGAGTCGTAATTTATGATTATAGAAAACGGTTTTGTCTTTTCAGTTAAGTTCTCCATAGATAATTTCCAAGTGTTCTTCTTATTGTCCAATAACTGTATTTGTGCGTGCACTATGTCCTTTGGTTTTATGTGGAAATCATTAACGTCTATCGACCTGCCTTTATCGCCCCGTGTCTGGTAAAATAGCGTGTATGACTTCTTGCCAAAGTAGAAATTGGATTGTACCCCTATTTGGATTAGCGAATGGTCTCCCTTAAAGTGTCCGCCTATGCCTATCCACTGAGACGACCACGCAAAAGAATATCTGGCTGGATGGTACGTATCTTGCCATCCGCATTGGTTCCACAATACTGGAACTTCCCACGTTCCTGCTACGTATGTTACGCCTGCCTTCGGATCATTTATTCCATTCGATGCAATGTAACCTGCCCAGTTTTGCGTGCGAGTCGATCTACTCTGAATTGTATTGGAAACGAATTCCGGATTAGATGCTCTTTCAATCATCTGTAAATTTGCAGTAGTTGCGTTGGTCGATATAAGATCTGCATGCGAAGATGCTGCAAAAGTTCCTGGATTCAAAAGCAGTATGCCAGACAATGCAAGTGGTTTCATAACTCTAAGAGAACTTTTGAACAGGTCAATTAAGCTAGGTGGCGCATTTATACGTTCGTTATCTCCATGTATGATATCAGCATCGGTATGCGCGTTAGCGGTCTTTTTAACCATATCTCCATCTCAAAATTGAAAACTTGGTCCAGCCAAAATTAATGACGTCCAGACGCTATAAGATGGATAATATTTGGTTTATAACTCTTGTGTACAGGTAGGTGCAATCATCAAAAGACTTATCAAGAACTTAGCAACAACGAACCAAAACCCGTCAGATACTATCTCTATATAAAAACCAATATTCTAATTTAGCTATCGAAGCTTAGGTAATAAAAATGAAATCAAAACTGCCTGAAAATGCAAAGTTGACGTTTAAGGGAGAAATTTGGGAAGTCTATCAATGGCCTCAAAAAATGTTCGATGGAACAACTGCTACTTTCGAAGGTTTGAAGCACAGGAAAAATGGGGTAAAAATAATCGCTATTCACCAAGGAAAAATAATAATGACAAAAGAAAAAAGACCTGGAGAGCAAAAAACATATTACACTATGCCAGGTGGGGGAATTGAGGAGAATGAACTTCCTCTGGACGCAGCAAAAAGAGAATTGCTTGAAGAAACAGGAGTTCGATCTGATACTTGGGAGGAGCTCTATGCTTTTGATGTCCTTAACTATCCCCGCATAGATTTCTACACCTACCTATATGTTGCAAGGAATTGCACTAAGGTTTCCGAGCCGAAGTTAGATGGCGGAGAGGAAATAGCAATCGAAGAAGTAGATTTTGATACTTTTGTAAAAAATCTTTATTCAAACAAAGAACGATTTGGCATGGCATTCTCCCAAATTATCGAAAACACAGAAAAAATTAATGCGTTAAAAAACAAACTTGAACTATAAACATATCACGTTCATATCATTTTACAAGAATATCGTCAGAAAACATATCCTCAGAATTAAAAACGACACAAGGATAAACTTTCGCCATCACTATTTATATGGGGAATAATGGTTTTCGACCATTTTTATGTTTATCCAAAAACGATCACATAGATACCGACTATTGCTATTACAATACCTACTAAAGCATCATTGTACTTGGGGTGCAATTTCTCGAATTTCTTAGCAAATCTGGAATGTTCTATTAGTAAGTGACCAAGATACACAAAAATTATCAGAGTTATAAGTGAACAAACTGTAAAAACAATCGCCAATTCTATCATGAAACCAAGTCCGATTGGAATTGCTATTAAAAATATTGGTAATACGGATAAGTCTGGAGAAAGTGCTGCTCCAAGAATCGCAAGATAACTGGCATTTTTCTTTAGCGTTTCATTTGTGTGCTCCGAATAGTCAAATTTCTCATTATTTTGCAATGCCCTAGCAGCGTATAACGTCCCCGATACTAACATAATCAATCCTATAATGTATGTTATGTCTTTAAGAGTTGAATTTGAAACAAGCAACCCTAATCCAACTATAGTAAATCCCAAAAATAACGACAGTGTGACATGACCAATTCCTGTTATAATCGATGTTTTAAACAATCTATCATGTTTCCATTTCTGTGATCTGCCTAACATTGCGAGAGTTAACCAATGATCTGGTGCCGACATGTGCAATATTCCAACAATCGCTGCAGCAATTAGTAAAGGAAGATATTGTATCACTTTTAGAACCTACAATTAGATTTAATTTAACTCATACTAATATATACTTTTGTCGCCATAAAACTTAATAATTTAAATTAAAAAAGTTATTATTTATTGATTATTTTTATATGCTCATCTGATAAAAATCGCTCAAAGCGATTAAACTTCAAGCAGATTTGATAAAATATACGGCGTAAAAAGTAGATTAAGCCCCAGACGAGAGTCGAACTCGCGACCTTCTGCTTACCATGCAGGCGCTCTACCACTGAGCTACTGGAGCAAATATGCAAAACTCTATGAAAGTTAATGCAAACAAAACTATTAATACGATTTAGATACAATTAAATGTATATCCACTACGGGCATTCTAATATATTATAACAATGTGAACCAAAATGACACAAAATAATCGTGGCACTGCAAGGTTTGTCGGCCTCGGAATGACCGCACTCAAAAACAACTTCATTAGCCTAAGCAAGCCATACAAACTTACCTTTTCAATTAGCTATTGGTGCAATTCCAGGTGTCTTACTTGCAACATATGGCAAATTAGACCGAAGGGCGAACTTACATTAGATGAGATAAAGGAATTCGCCAAGGCAAATTCCCAATTCAAGTGGATAGAGATAACTGGGGGCGAGCCATTCATGAGGGGGGATGTCGTTGAAATAGTCAAGGCGTTCAAGGAAAATTGCAAGGATCTTTACATAGTGACCATACCTACAAACTCGCTCATAAATCACGATGTTGTACTAAGGAAGATAGAAGAAATATTGGATACTGGGTTACCTAGGCTTTCCGTTACTGTAAGCCTTGACGGAGACAGGGAACTGCATGATATGATAAGGGGAGTTCCTGGCAACTACGATAAATGCATAGACATGTGGAAACGTCTTCAAGAACTCAAGAAGACCCACAGCAACCTATTCACTGTATTTGGATATACTATAAGCAAGTTCAACCAAGGCCAGTTTGAGAAAGTATATCAAAACGTAAAGCTCGACATACCAAACATAAGATACAACGATTTCCATTTGAACGTCGGCCAGGTTTCTGACATATACTACTCAAACAAGGAGATGGAGATTTCACCACAAAAAGAAATAGTTGCAAGTGACATAAGATGGCTATTGAAACATAGGGAATTCGAGTTAGGCGCAATTCCCATAATAGAGAATGCATACCTAAAGAAGCTGGTTAAATACTCTGAGACCGGAAAACTCCCCATGAAAAGCAAGAGCCTGGACGCATCATTATTCATGGACAGCTATGGGAATGTCTACCCTTCCATCATGTGGGGCAGAAAAATAGGCAATATAAGAGAAACAAAGTACTCTCTTGCCGATCTATGGAACAATGCCGAGGCTGCGGAAGTAAGAAAGCTGATAAAAGAAGGTAAGGAACCTGACGCATGGACGGCATGCGAGGCATATCAAACATTAGTCGGAAACGTAACAAGCCTCATTTAAAAAGGTCAAGTAAAAATCTAAAGAAATAATTAACTGCCAAAAAGCTGCGTAACTATTTTATCAGTTTTCTCCCTTCGAGATCCTTGCCTACTTCCTCAACATCCTTGACTGTGTCTACCGACCTCCAGTATGCAGAATCAAATTTTATTCCTGCAAGCCTGTTCTCCTTTGCAAGTTCTGGGAAGGCTGTCTTCTCCATATCTCCCTTTTCAGGCAGATAATCAAATATCTCACTTGACATTAGATATATCCCTGCATTTATCCAGAACTCATTGAGCGTAGGCTTCTCATCAAATCTTGTTATCTTGGAATTGTCAGTTTGGATTACTCCATATGGGCTTTTTAGCGGAACAAGTGAAAGCGCTGCGACGTCATTAGCGCCAAGCTTCAAATGCCCTACATCAATATCGGATATCACATCTCCATTTACCATAAGGAATTCCTTATCTGAGCTCAGTATGTGGGCAGCATTCTTGAGCGCCCCTCCTGTACCAAGCGGACCATCCTCTATCGCGAATGCGGTCTTTATGCCAAATTTCTCCCCGCTCCCAAGATGGTTTATCAATACGTCTCTCTTGTAGTTTGCAAGTATTACAAAAGACGTGACTCCATGCGATTTAAGCCAATCTATCTGCCACTCTATTATCGGCCTTCCCCCTATCTCCACCATAGTCTTTGGCTTGTCGTCTGTAAGAGGTCTAAGCCTCTTGGACTGCCCACCCGCAAGTATTACTGCTTTCATAAAACCAACATGCAACTTTTCAATAATCTATTCTGGCTATCCAATATATATTTCTATCAAGTCTCTATAATTGGTATTATATACTGTCTGCAATTAAAAATTTTTAAAGGATTCTATGTATATTCTTGGTATTTGGGATGGGCATGATTCGGGGGCTGCATTGCTTGACGGGGACAGGATAATATATGCAGCTAACGAGGAGAGGTTCACAAAACGTAAACTTGAGGTCAAATTCCCATACAACTCCATAAATGCAGCACTCAAATACGAAGGCATAAAGCCAAGCGACGTCGAAATCGTTGCATTTCCAACAACCGAGCTAACCAAGACAATCTCAAGGATATTCCCCATGCAGAAGGAGAAATATTACCAGTTCAGGAGAAGGAAGATGCTAAAGCCGAGGTTTGAGCATCTAATGCACTACACCAAATACGCCATGACCTCGATAGGCGTGCTTCCTCTATGCGATGCACTTAGCAAGTATGCTATACGCAAAGAGCTTAGCAATATGGGATTTTCAAACTTCCATCTATATAGCGTGGACCATCACACTGCCCACGCTTCAAGCGCAGCATTCACTTCAGGTTACAAAAAATCCATGGTAGTCACAATTGATGGGGTCGGTGATGGAAACAGCGGATCAGTAAGCACTTTCAAACGAGGCGAACTCAAACGCGAATTTCCAATAGCTGCAAGGGATTCACTTGGCATATTCTATGAACAGGTTACCAACATTCTTGGCATGCGTGAACTTGAGGACGAAGGCAAGATTATGGCAATGGCAGACTTTTCATACCCATTTGGGTTCGAGAAGAATAAACTCAAGGATTTCTTCAGTGTGGACGGCACAAAAATCGCGGCTAAATACGGGCCAATATCACAATACGACATGCTTGAGAGAATAGCCTGGAGTACTCCAAAGGAGCAATTTGCATACATGGCCCAGCAAGTTCTCGAAGTCACATTGCAAAAGTTCTTCAACAACATATATTCTGAATACGGGATAAGGGATTTCTCGTTGGCTGGTGGAATAATGTCAAATGTCAAGGCCAACATGAAGATAAGAGAGATAGACGGCATTGAAAAGGTATTCATATTCCCACATATGGGGGATGGCGGCATAGCACTTGGCGCAGCGATGCACGCAAACTACATGCTAAATGACATCATACATTACGATTTCAACGCATATCTTGGCGAGAATTACAGCAATGAAGAGATACGCAATGCATTGAGAAAGGAGAAGGGATTAAAATTCGAGGATGAAGGTAGGAGCGTAGAAGGGCATGCTGCTGAATTAGTGTCAAAGAACAACTATGTGTTCTGGTTCCAAGGCCGCATGGAGTATGGGCCTAGGGCACTTGGCAATAGGAGCATAGTCGCAAAAGCAGGTTCCGATGACGTAAAGGAGAGGCTTAATTTGCATGTAAAACAAAGAGAGTGGTTCCAACCCTTCGCCCCGTCGATGCTCGAGGAGGAAGCTAATGTGCTTTTGGAGGACGTAGGCGAATTCAATAAGTTCATGACGATGGCATACAGGGTCAGAAAGGAGAAGGCCGATGTCATGAAGTCTGTTGTGCATGTGGATATGACTGCAAGGCCCCAAATGGTCGGCGATGAAAATCCAAGATATAGGAATATGTTAAGTGGCGTAAAGAAGAGAACAGGATACGGTGTGGTCCTCAACACCAGCTTCAACATACACGGCTTGCCGATTGTGATGACCCCTCAAGATGCAATAACGACTATGAAGAGTACCAACACGAGATACATGTTCCTGGGGGATTTCTTCGTTGAGAAAAAGGTGTAGCAAATGCTCTTGTTCGGATATGCAGTCACAATCGCGCTCGCAGGGATGCTGATACTCTTATTATACTCTGTGGTCAAATCATCCGATTTAATCGCAAGCTCTCTCAAAGGAAGGATAAATAAGCAATCTCTTGCGGCCTTGCTCCTAATAGCAATATTCTTTGTGTCCTTCTCAATACTATACATTCATCCTGTGGAAGAGTTATATTTCGACGAGAACATATACCAGGGAATAGCTCTCAACATACTCCATAACGGGAATGCGGTGTGGTGCCAGTATAGCAGCGGATATGCAATCAATTGCCCAAACAGCCAAATATATCATGATCCTGCGGGGATATCTTTCTTCCTTGCTGTGGCATTCGCCCTCTTCGGAGTCGGTATAGGTACTGCGTACAACATGGAGCTTGCAATAGGATTGCTGTCGATAATATTCATGTTTCTCCTAGCCTCTATTGCATTCCGCGACAAAAAGGCAGCAGTGGCTTCGACACTAGCATTCGCGCTATTGCCAGAACTTTTTATCTGGTCAAGAACCCAGGCAGTTCCTAACTTAATATTTATGTTATTCACAATCATAACATTCTTTTTCTTCCTGATATTCAGGGAAAAGAAGAACGCATACACTCTATCTGCATTCCTTTCTTCGCTTGCAATAACTATGTACATGCGCCTTGAAGGGGTGCTGCTCATAGCCATATTCGGATTCTTGTACCTATTCATGAGCGATGACAGTAACAATCAAGGATTGTTGAGAAGAGCAGAGGATATAATAAAGAAGTTCGATCGCGAAATGGGTTTCATGCTCGTCTTGCTGGTCTTCCTGCTCGCAATAGCCCCTGAAGCATACTTCATATCATACCAACTTTCAAATCCTCAGTTCGGCCAATCATCAAGCGGCTTATTCTCGCTGTCGATATTCAACGCCAGTGTATTTGGGGTAAACGGTTATGGCACGTGCACCTTATTCGGGCATGCGTTCGGACCAAACATATGTTACTTTGCAGGTACTTTCAACACGGTGGGATTCTACCCTGTGATGTTTCCGCAAGCTACCACTGCCCTTGCATTGGTTGGTTTATTGGTGCTTATCATATATTCGATATTCAGGAAGAACGAGATGTACAACGTGATGCTAATTGCAATATCTTGGATACTAGTCTACCATATATTCTACGATTTCTTCTATGCCGGGGCAGTGACATATGGGGTGGACGTTAGGTTCATGCTCGAAATCATGCCTCCGATTGCCTTGCTTGCAGGAGTGTGCATATCAGAGGCAAGCAACATATTTCGGTTGCTGCCAAAAACAATCAGTGGAATAAAATGGAAATTGGAAAAGCCAAAGCTTGTGCTCTCATACCTCACATACTCAATTATCATAATCGCACTACTAATACTGCCCTTCGCCGCAAGCTTTAATGAATTGGCAATTACTCCATCACAGCAACCTCAGCAAACCGTAATACTCAATGCAATGTCTTTCTTCTATTCCAACTACAGCAAGGTGCCGGCAAACTGCCTTGTCTTTAGCTACACTCCTGACATGTGGATTGAACAAAATATAAGTTCAGCCCAAATAGGCATGCTGGGCTCTAGCGATCCGAACTTCACTAAGTTTGCAAGCAATTTCAGGTGTTTTGTAATGGATGTTGGATATTGGTGCAATGTGCCTCCTGAAATCAGCAGCAAATGTTCTGGGTACACCACTAACTATCGCCTCAAGCCTCTTGTAGTGCAAAATTACACTCAATCTGGGCAGAACTACTCCTTTGGGTACTATCAGATGCTCAACTACAAAAATTAGCGTTCAAGCGCTTTTCTGTGCGCTCCTCTTACGTCTTTGTACAACCGTTCTTCCTAACAATATCAAAACTACGGCTATGGCAAGTATCATCAATGCGAAGGGCAGGTAAGAGTATATGCTTGCAGAATTTTGGGCATTGTGCCCAGAAATTACGAATATGGTTTGATACGCGTAATGCTCTCCTTTCAAAGCATATTGTACTGCTACGGCTGCCGAGTATGACGATCCGCTAGGAGGCGTTTTAACCGGGAAATCCAAAGTTTTTTGCATAAAGGGCGTCAATTCAACAGACATGTTTTGAGTAGAATTCTGAATCAGGGTGGGCGGAAGCAGAAGCGACACATTAACCTGAAGCGCGAACGGGCCGTTATTGAATATGCTGACATTGACATTCTGTACTTTTCCCATGTCCGTGACGTTTGCAGATGCATATACTTCGGACACTGTATCCTTCTCAATGCTTACAAGGCATGGAAAAAGTGCGCTGAATTCCTGTCCGCTTCCCTGTTCATATCCAAGCACGAAATAATCAGAATATGTCCCGGGAAGCCCTCTTGGAGAGAAACTAACATTGAATTTTATCGTAGAATTCTCTCCTATGCTTGGAATACTGTAAAGGTTACTTTTAGCAGTAGCGCCGCTTAGATACGGTACAAGAACAAGATTCGCAGCTGTGTCATTGCCGCTGTTTGATAATATAAACGTAAGACTGTTGTTTGATGTTGCAGTGGCGCATGATCCAGAAAGAATAACAGTGCCTGCCTCCGCGCTGCCAAATAGCATAGCAAGTATGACAATCAAATAAAGGTTCTTATTCATTCAAATCATGCCCTGAAATTAACAAATTAAATTCACAATAGCGTTATATTAATTTATCTGTACAAAGATATATTGGTGGGTTTTACGAGGAAGAATTCTCAAGCTCCAGCATGGCTCGACTCCGAAGGGAAGCCGGTTCAGCTCAAAAGCTCTATACCTTGGTTGCAAAGTTTCCTAGATGGGAAGACATTTGAGCGTGTAACAACGCGTCCCGTATTGGTTCCTAACAAAACGGATCCGAGCGAAGCAAAGTACACACTCAATCCTGCTGCCATAAAGTTAAAATCGGAAATCCTGCTTCCAGGCAACCTGCGTGTGAAAGACGTTTTAGTGCAAATATATAGGGCAGATGCCGAAGGCGATGTATCTACGCTTAAGATTGCCACGAGCAAAGACGGAATAACATGGACAAAGCACGGTCAGGCACTCCCAAATCCATCTGAAATGATACAATATGAGGACCCAAGAATAACAATAATGTCTGATGACGGCAGGATAATAATGCTCTCTACAAGGGCAGATAAGGAAAAACACATAGCATCAATAGACATAAACGAGCTTGTGGATGGCAAATTCATATATCGGTGTACTGTCAATAAGGAGAAGGACGAAGATTCGGATAAGGACGGCGTCCTATTTCCAGAGAAGATAAACGGCAGGTACGCGCTTTTGCGCAGGCCCTGGCCATATATAAAGATAGCATATGCAGATTCTCTCAATGGTCCATGGGACCTTGATCAAACTATCCTGATGGCGCCGCGCAGGGACATGTTAGACAATGGCTGGATAGGCGGAGGTTCAGTCCCGATACCTACTGATCTTGGATGGTTTATGGTGTACCACGGTGTAGAGTATCACGGCATACCTGAAAACAAGATATATCGAATATTCGGGGCACTTTTAGATAAGGAAAATCCCGGAGATCCCTCTAAGGTGCTGCGATCTAGCATGCCTTTGCTCGAGCCGAAACTACAATGGGAGAAAAAAGGCGGTCCTGTGCCAAATGTGATATTCGACTGCAATGCTGTAGAGGTGGGAAGCGAGCTGTGGACCTGGTATAGCGGAGCAGACTGGAAGATTGGCCTTGCAAAGAGGGACTAAGCCTTTTTCTTGGAAAAGAAATACCCAAGTGTGAGATATGCAAGTTTTGCTGCCGTGAAATTGGGATACGTGAAATAAGGTATCGGGCTTAGCTCTACGATATCAAGGCCCACAAGGCGTTTTTTCTTCGATATCTCTCGTATTATTTCAGTTATTTGGTTAAATCTCAATCCGTCTGGCTCGGGTGTTCCTACGCTTGGCATCTCGCTTGGGTCAAGTACGTCTAAATCTATTGTTATATAAATTTCACTGCCTGTTGCTTCTATTATCTTGCGTGCTATCTCCTTTCCTGATAATCCATGGATATCCTCCATCGTTAATGTGCATTTTGGATTAAGCGCCTTTGCCGAATCGCCATCTATGCTGCGCAGGCCAACTTGCACAACTTTGTCATACATCTCACGCACCCTTGCCATTACTGATGCATGTGTGTATTTGCTGCCGAATATCTCATCTCGTGAATCCGAGTGTGCATCGAACTGTATTATGCTTATATCCTTCTTCCTCTCTTTAAATGCACCTATAGCACCTATCGTTATCGAATGGTCTCCTCCAAGCAAAAGAGGCATCTTACCATCATCAAGCAGTATACCGATCTCCTTTTGTATCCTCTTTGCCATATTTTCAGGAGAACTCAGATCCGGAGCCATCTCGTCAGTCGTATATATTCCTATCTTGCTTATGTCCTCTCCAATCTCATAGCTATATAATTCCAAGTTCCTGCTTGCATCTATTATAGCATGTGGTCCGTCCCTTGCACCTGATCTATACGTGAGTGTGGCATCATACGGTATCGGCACTACTACTACCTTTGCTTTCTTGTAATCTTGCCCTTCAAGTCCAAAGAGGTTGTATTTGGGCAACGTATTGAGTGGTTCCATGATAACATAATAACGAGACAGGAATAAATATATAAGCTGGAAAGCGAAAAGACAAATATTCCTGTAAAGTGAGCCTTAATGGAAATAATATCCGATTTTCACATTCATTCAAGGTATGCAATGGCATGCAGCCCAAGCATAACCATAAAAGGACTTGCCCATGAGGCTCAGGAGAAAGGGATAAAACTGCTTAGCACTGGAGATTTTACCCATCCTTCCTGGTTTAGTGAGATAAAGGAAAATCTTTCGGAATACCAAAACGGCATATACTCCCTCAAAGGTGAAAAATCAGGCACAATGTTTGTGTTGGGTGTAGAAATTTGCACCATATTTAACAAGGACGGAAAGACAAGGAAGATACACAACTGTGTACTTGCCCCTAACATCGCCGTGGCGGAACAGATAAATGATGTCCTTTCCAAACGTGGGCCCCTAACATCCGATGGGAGGCCCGTCTTCAATATGCATGCAAGTGAGCTCGTCGAAATTCTAATGGAAATAGACAAATCAATCACTGTATTTCCGGCGCACATATGGACACCGTATTTCGGCGCTCTTGGATCGATGTCTGGATTTGATTCGATAAAGGACGCATATGAAGACCAGGCTAAAAACATACATGCTCTCGAGACCGGACTTAGCTCAGATCCAAAAATGAACTGGCGCCTCTCTTCGCTTGACAAGATAACCTTACTATCGAACAGCGATGCGCACTCCCTGCACAAGTTGGGAAGGGAAGCAAATGTGCTGGAAATATCGGAGGATAAATTATCCTACGGTGAAATAGCTGACTGCATAATCAAGAAAGATCCAAAGAGAATAAAGCTTACTGTTGAATTCTATCCTGAGGAGGGGAAGTATCATTTCGATGGGCATAGGAAATGCAACATCTCTCTAAGCCCTCAGGAGGCAGAAAAATACAACAACATATGTCCCGTATGCAGAAAGAATCTTACAATCGGCGTACTGCACAGGGTGAACGATCTTGCAGATAGGCCCGAAGGGTACACTCCAAAGAATGCAATTCCTTATCTGCATACGGTTCCTTTGCGAGAGGTGATCGCATACATAATGAAGAAAAATGATAGTTCTCCTGCTGTGGACGAAGCCCTCAGGAAGCTGGTATCAAGTTTTGGAAGCGAGTTCAATGTCCTGCTTAACGAAGACATAAGCAAACTCGAAGGCGTTGACAAGGAACTCGGTATCGCTATAGAACGAATAAGGAAGGAGAGGGTCCACCTTATCCCTGGTTATGACGGGGTTTTTGGAGTTATAGATATAATGGATAAGATAAAGGAGAATAAGCACGGCACCCAGATGACTCTTTGAATTATCAAGACGCATAAATTGTATATATGTTTGATATATACTTTATTCCAATTACATATATATGAATCAAATTAAATTAAAATTGATTATATGGAAGTGCATAAAAGAGAACAAAAGCCAATTATGGAGTGGGCAAGCCAGGAACCATTTGATAAAGAATGCAAGGTCGTGTGGTGGTCACGGGTTGACAAACGATATCAAGTCGAAGTGCACAGGAATTCAGAACGTTCAGGCACGCTGTTCATATTCGATCATGAAAACAACAACAAGATAATCGCGAGCAAGGATGTGAATCTTTCCTATGGTGCGGCGTTCGGGCCTGACGTAATGGATGTAGAGTTATGGCAGGGGCTTTCAATCGATGCAATAGATGGCAAATCAAGCGCAGAAGCTGCAAAAATCAATGACTTTAAGTCAAATGTTAGGAAGTTCCAAAAAGGCATGACGAATGGGGAGAAGCTTGTCGTAGTAAGAGAGATAAAGGCAAAGATTAAAGAAGAAAGGGGAAAATACGCTGGCACAATTGACGAGCGTGCGCTATCTGAAATATTGGCCTATGAAAAGAAAGCAATGCTATACGAAGCTGCAGATGACCTCTATTCCGCTGCGTTGTGGTATGTGCTGGCGGCATCATCGTCTCTGCATACCTTAAAGAGCTTTGGCTGGACTGAGGAACTGCTGCTCAGAGCCGAAAACGCAGTGAACAACTGCCCTCCTGAGAAGAATAGGGGAGATGGCTTTGGAAGTGCAGAGGAAGATATCTACCACACAAAAAAGAGGCTAGAAGATCTCAAAAAACTTTCAGGTGAGGACATATCCGAAATCGTCGCATTTTTGGAGCAGGAAAGTAAGAAATACAACAGCACAATGCCTATAGAAGAATTGGACAGTGTGATATTCTCCGAGCAACTCGCACTATCACATCTCAAGTTGACTGATAAAGTCTATAAAAACAATGATCCTTCAGGATATGCAGCACAGAACTTCACGTTTGCTGCACAATGCGCAATCAAAAATGGGAATAAGGAATGGGCAAATGATTTAATAAAAAGAGCTAAAGAGGCGCTTGCAAATTCAATTCCATGGCCGCAATATACCAAATACTACTTTCCTAACCTTGCAAATGACATATCAAACCTAAGTGAAGTATGCAATGGCAATAAGACATACGAAAGCTACATCGAAGAGAAGCGCAAGGCTTTATCCTAGTGGGTTGCTTCCTTCAGTGCGCAGTCCGAATTCTGAGATGTTAGATATGTTGTTTGCTATGTCTTTGATCATATAGGCACTGAGCTTGTCAATATCTGATTTGTCCAGTTTGCTTATTAGCGATGCCCTGATATCTGATACCTTCTCAACAGCATCCAAATCTCCAGCAAATCCCTTCAAACTAAGTTCAAACTGCTTGCTAAGGTCCTCGAATACGTCAAATTTCCTTACACCTTGCTTAGATGATAATATATACATCCTGTCAGATATTGTCTCCATGTCTTGTAGCACCGAGGAGAACTTCATTGCGTCTCTTGCTTGGGTTACATTGATATATCGTATCCCAAGCATAAAAAATCTATTCACAAGTCTCTCCACCTTAGGTATTGTTTTTGGATCTCCTTTTGTCATCTCCCTAAATTCCTCATTTATTAAAGACCTCAGCCTGAGCATTATCTTGTCCATGTTGACTTCCTTTATGTTTGTCAAATCTTCTATTATAACGTCCTTATCCGACTGGTTGGTTATCTCAAATCCTGGGCAGTCATAACTTATTCTTTGTTCAATGCTGTCTAGCTGGGATCTTGTAAATCCCTCTTGAGAATATATACGCAGCTTGTATGTCCCATACATATAATTAATCCCAATGAGTCTGTTAATGAAATTTGAACTTGTGCGCCTATCTATAACCTTTTCAACGTCCTGCCTTGGGGATTCCTTTGCAGCCATAACAAGCCCTCCTGCTTGATCTTCAGATAAATATATTACATCTGAAGCTTTCAGTCCGTTTTTTTCCATCCATTTTTTAGGCAGTATAACGGCCGCGCTACTCTCTCCAAACTTGAATATCCTCTTTTCCATAATATATACTATCTATATCTACTATATATACTTTATCCAGATTCCATATATAATATCAAATAAAATCATTATTGATCTAATGGAGAAACAAAGACAATCGGAAAACAGGTCTAACATAAGCAATGCTCTGGCTGGCATACTGAGAAACAAAGACAGCCTAATAATATACCCTGGCAAGGAAAACGAGATTAAGCTAGTAAAATACTATGAAGAATTCAATCCGGATCTTCTAAACGGACCGCTATATGATTCTAACGGCCCGCACATCATGCGCAGTTCTGATGAAGTAAAACGAATCATAGAAAATGTGGAAGATAAAATATCTGAAAAGAAGGGCATCTACTCATTAACCATCAGTGAGCCAGAACTGAGTAAAATTATATCCTTAGAGCAAAGGGCGATGATAATGGAATATCTCGATTTGAAATATTCTGCCATGTTCCTCTACAACGAGCTGGCAACCAGAATTCTTGATTCCAGAAATAATCTTGACCTTGCAACACAATTTTCACATTCAGCATACGACATCTGCATAGAATGGAAGAAAATGAACATACCTGAGCCGTATCTTGGTATGGGTGAACACATGAATCTGGAATTGGACATCATGAGTGTCAAAAACGATCTCGACATATTATCATCACTAAGTCATGCGGATCAAGAAAAAATAATTGCAGTGATAGATATGGATGAAAAGGCATACAATCTGCAATTACAACATAATATGTCTATTGATCCGAACTTCCGCTATGCCATGAAATGCGAACTCTTAGCACTTGCCGAGGAATCATTGTCTGAATCAAAGAAGCAGGATAGCAGAATGCTGCTTGCCATCTCATTCCATTTAAAAACTCTGGCGTATGCATCATACGATTCAAAAAGCATGGATTATGTAAATGAGATATCTATACGCATTGGAAATGCACTAGAGAGATGGAAAGGGGGAACAGAGGGAATAGATACAACACTTACTTACGATCGCGTAAAGAGCATTATAGAAAATCTCCAAATTAAAATATCTACACATTCTCAAGAGGTGTAACACCAATGATAACAAGCAAGTTCGAAAGTGTCTGCTTTGTAGCTCTGGTAATCGCGAGCCTCGCGTTCTTAGCATCGCCACCTTTTAATATTGGAGAATTCTCGTAGAATTTGCTAAAGGAAGCCGAGAGTGCGAGCATGTACTCGACAAGTATATTCGGCCTGTACTCCCTGCATGCCTTTTCTATGTTGTAGTGCGCATAACTTATCATTTTTACTAATTCGAACCCATGATCTCTGGTTATCAAGCTAATATCATTGTCATTAATTTGCCCGGAAATCTCCTTGCTTAGTATTTTTGCAGCCCTTGCGTACATATACATGCAATAAGGTCCAGAATTGCCGCTAAAATTAAGCGCCTTCTCCCATGAGAACTCTATTTTCTTCTCTGGAGCCTGTCTAAGGAACTCGAAACGTATAGCACTAAGTGCTATTTCCTTCGATATCGCCTCTTTTTCATTTGGACTAATATCCCTGTTTTTTTGCTCAATTAATTCAAGGGCCTTTGCTTTCATTTCCCCAAGCAAGTCATCTGCAGTATAATTTACCCTCTCCCCCATCCATCCACCTGTCCTTCCGCTTAATGTGCCTCCGATAATTCCGACTTCCCCATACGAAAGATGAACTATCTCCTTTCTTGATCCAGGCTCTGCCACTTCGTTCACCAAGGCCTTTAATATCAACTGCTGAAGTCTTTGGGCAGATCCGATCACGTTTACAACTATATCTGCACCTCCAAAAGCCATGTCCGTACCTCTGTTAGATGTAGTATAAAGTGCGTGATTTCCATTTTCCTGAATCATGAATTCCTTGAATTTGAAATCTGCATGCATCATTCCAAGCTTCCAGAGATGGAATGCAAAGTCTTTGGCTATATAAGTGGCTGTCCCATTGCTCCGTATAAGGACTTTCTTGTCTTCCTCAGCGTTCTTTACCTCTTTTTCAAGAAGTTTGCTGTCCCCCAAATTTACTATTATGCATCCTTTGTATTTTCCGTCCGTAGGCACTTCCAGTATGCCTTTCTCCTTGCCTATCTCAAGTGCCCTGTCAACAAGCCTTTCCCTTACAATATCCCCTTCCCATACAAGAACATCGTGAGATATATTGTAGTTGCGCGCAGTTTCATATTGCGCCTTCACGCATCTCTCAGCAATATCCCTACTTGTAGCAGATTCCAGCGTTCCTCCTTCTTCCATTTTTTTGAGCAATTCTGCTATCTTATCCTTTATCGATTTATCCTCGAGCATCTTGTTGATTTGCACATATTGCTCGCCCAGCCATTGGTCAAATTTCTTGTCTGCGTGGGAATTAACATTCATGTATCCCCACGTTATCTCAGCCATTTGCAACCCCAAGTCGTCGATGTAATTTTCCCTCTCGACGTCATATCCGCAAAATGACAAGCTTCTCGAAACTATGTCCCCAAGAAGCGCGCTCTTGAGATGCCCTATGTGCCATGATTTATTTGGATTCACGCTTGGCGATTCAACAATCACTTTTATCCCACTGCCCATTTGCGAAGATCCGTATCTATCGCCCATTTCAGAAACTTCTCCTAGCACCTCTTTCGCATAATATGCCTCATTAAGCCACGCATTTATGTATCCTCCCACGACATCTACTTTGGATATCATATCTTTTGCTTCGAATGCTTCTGCGATTGTTTTTGCTACATCTCCAGGATTCGCGTGTTCAATGCTCCCTATTCGCAGGGCTATCGAACAGCTAAGATCTCCAAATTTAGGATCAGGTATCGATATCGAAATCTCTATATCGGTATTCTTTATGTGCGCGCCTGGGTACTTCTTCGCAATCGCCTTTGCAATTCCATCTGCAAACTGCGCTCTTGACGATTCAAACGCATATTTCATAAGCAATACCCTAAGATTTAACGCTCACGAACGCTTTTTAGTTTTTGCATTATATAATTGTATCTATCCAGTTTTCCATTTCTATCCGTGATTCAATGGTTAAAATATACAAGCAAAACAACAAACTTATCCTTTATCTTCCAGTCGAAGTTATAAAGTCATTAAATCTTGAAGAGAACGAGGAAGTTGACTTCTTCAAACTCAATCAAAAATCTTTCATGTTTGCCAAAAAATCTGATGCAGCAAATCTCCTCCTAGGAAAAGATGAAGGGAAAGTATCAGATTCACCGCAAATGCTTGCGCAAAGGCAATCATTTGGAAATGATCATCTCTCAGACGAGGAAATAGCTGTACTAAAGAAACTCGACACCATACGATACAACATGCGCACTAAGGAGAACGTAGAGAAGTTACTTTCTGAGTCAGAAAAATTGACCTTAAACCAGCTCCTAAAGAGGAAGGCAGTAAACATATTCAAAAGCGACAAGGCGCAGTCGCCCTTATACGGCATATCAAAATCTGTTTATGACAAATTCCTCATGCGAAAGAACACTGCGATAATCGTCCAGCAGCCTCAATCCTCTGCAAAGGCTCCAATTCGGGCATTTAAGATACCTTTGCTGAAGAAGAGCGTGGACGACAATCCATATGTGATATCACTTGAGGAGAATGGATTCCTAGTACTGCAAACAGAGGCTGAAGCGTCAAGCATGTCACTTGCCCTTGAGGAGAGTATAAGGCAAGGATTTGTACTTGGGACAAGGGCTTTCAACAGGAAGTTCTATGTCGTGTTGCGTTCATTTATAGAGAAGAACAGCGGCAGCATAGTGAAGGCGATAAGATCCGGATCAAATAGGGTTTCGGAAATAGCAAAGGAAGTTGGGATAAGTGAAGATGCTGCACGTGCAATACTATATCTGCTATCTGAAAATGGAGACGTGAGTGAGAAGAGAAAAGATTATTTCGTAATTGCATAATGGAAAACTCAAAAGCTTCCCATAAATTGCCACAATAATGAAAATGAGCATCATTTTGTGGTTGAATATTTTTTCGGAACAATGTTTATAAAGGCCGAAATCAAGGAAAATAACGTGATTAAAATGGCACAGACACAAAGAAAAACAACTGGCACATTGGAAGTGGTAAAGAAGGCAGCTACTATAGGAATCATAGCCGTATCATTAATTTCGTGCAGCTTCAAAAGCAAAAGCGCTCTAAACAGCTCAGAACCAAACCCTATCACGTTGTCTTGCCAATCTCTTCGGCAAGGCGCAAGCAAACACCTGGAAAAGGCAATGCGTTATGAACATTTTGCCATCTATAATTCTACATCGTTTGGGTCAAGTGCCTATTCAGGACAGGCTACTGCAGAGGCATTAATTGCGCGCAATTTCATCAAAATAATGGAATTAAAGAAATGCAAATTAGAATAAATGCGGCGCTTAAGTAGTCAAATATTCGCTTAAATGCCTACAAGAAATGGTCAAACACTATTATCAGTGCAGCGAATACGATTATCAGGATCAGGAAGACCTTCAGATTTATGTCCATGCCCTTGTCGGGTGCATCATAAAAGTTGAATATTCCTGCCTGAGACTGGGGTCCCCTAATTTCTGCCATCAAAACCACAAATATACTATTCGAAATGTTATTTAAATCTGATTCTACTTCCTTAGTCTTACTTCTTCCTCAAGTTCTCTTGCAAAATCATCAAGCGTTACTCCCATTCTCTGTTTGTTATCTCTGCCCCTTATCGATATTGTCCCTGATTCTTGCTCCTTCTTGCCGACTATTATGGTGTAATTTATTTCCATCATCTTGGCGTCACGCACCTTGTATTCAAGTGTCCTATCCGATACGTCGATTTCAGCTCTAAAATGCTTCTCCTTCAACTTCTTGTAAATACTTTGTGCATAATCATTTGTCTGTTCGGATATCGTTATCACCCTTACTTGAACTGGCGAGAGCCATGCTGGAAACTTTCCATGAAGATGCTCCGTTAGCACCCCTATAAACCTTTCAATGCTGCCGTATATGACCCTATGTATAATCACGGGTGCGTGCTGCTTTCCGTCTTCCCCAGTATACTCGAGCCCGAATCTTTGAGGCAGTTGGTAATCTAACTGGACTGTTGCGCATTGCCATTCTCTCCCCATCGAATCCTTCACATCGAAGTCTATCTTCGGGCCGTAGAATGCGCCTTCCTTATCCTTAACTTCAAATTTCATGCCGTTTGTAGTAAGGGCTAACTTCAATGCCTCGGTTGCCTTCTCCCATAATTTATCATCCCCTAAATGGTTGTCTGGCATCGTGGATACCTTGGCTTTATACTCCATCCCAAACTTTCCGTAAAGTTCCTTTACCAGCATGAGAATTTTAATAAGCTCATCCTGGACTTGGGCCTCAGTCACAAAAAGATGTGCATCGTCTTGTATGAACTCTCTCACCCTGAATAATCCGCTCAAAGCTCCGCTTATCTCGTTTCTATATAGCTTGTCGAAGTCTGCGAGCCTCACGGGCAGTTCCCTGTAGCTCCATCTCTTTGACTTGTATACCATTATTGTAGAAGGGCAGTTCATCGGCTTGAGCCCCATGGCCTGGCTATCTGTTTCAAACAGAAACATATCATCCCTATATTTGTCTATGTGCCCGCTCACATGCCACAGCGCGAGGCTTGCAAGCGCTGGTGTTGCTATCTCTTGATATCCATACTCATCAAGCCTCTCGCGTATGTATTTCATAAGCTCCTTGAACACTATGTAACCATTGTTGTGCCAATACACCATGCCCGGAGATATCTCCTGGAAGCTGTATAAATTGAGCCTCTCGCCTATCGTCCTGTGGTCTGAATCGGGCAATCCCGACCAATCGCTCTTTCTTACTATGGACAGGTCAACAGGTTTAGATCTCGATGCGTCTATTTTCTGCTCTGCGGGACCTGGAGCCGGCTTTATGGCGCTTGACCCATATCTCTTCGATTGTTCTGCCATCGGATGCCCTTTTATTGCAAGTGTCCATCTCTTGTTCCATCCAAATGCCGAAGAGAAAACTTCGAGCCCTTTATCAGCGGCAAAATTTCTCATATGCTGAAGTATTTCAAATGCAAGCTGCGGACTTTCAAGATTGTTGCTTAAATGCGCATATGGGTATATTACAAGTCTCTTCCTCTTGAGGGTCGCCATAAAAGCCGAAGCATCATCAATAGCCTTCTTTGCTATCTCTGGAGTATCTCCCTTCTCAACCGAGACGAAAAGAACAAGAGCATCCTCGATTACCTTCTTTTTCTCACTTTCGTCTACTTTTTCGTATATCTTGACCTCTGGCTTCACTAGTTCATACTCTATGCTGTTCACGTCGAATTGAAGTATCTGCACAAATGGCACCAAAGTAATAACAAATCTATACTAAACTCTAAAAAGCTTACCGAGCAAATACCTTGGTATAAACTGATTATACTATATTGTGATAGCATGATACTTGGAGATCGAGATTTGAAATATTATTTGGAGAAGAAATATATCGAGATAAAACCTATGCACCCTGAGAGCGTAAGGGAGAACGGAGTGGATTTGAGGATAGGTGGCGAGATTGCAAGGTTCAAGAAGACGGATAAAGTGTTTGATCCAAGCATAGATAAGAGCTCAGACGACTTCTTTACAAGGGAAAGGGGTTCAGCCTTCATTATCGCTCCGCACGAACATGTATTGATGGTGACGCAGGAAAAGATAAAATTGCCTCACGATGTTATGGCATTCGTGAATCTAAGATCTTCATTTGCAAGGCTAGGTCTATTCGTACCCCCTACAATCGTGGACGCCGGTTTTGAGGGCGAGCTCACTATAGAAATCATAGGTTCCGAGTTTCCAGTAAAACTTCCAAAAGGGACAAGATTCCTGCACCTGATATTTGCAAAGACACTAACTCCTGTGGAACATCCATATAGCGGCAAGTACCAAAAGCAGATGGGGGTGACTCTTCCAAAGATGAAGAAGAGCTAACTATGTTTTCTTTGCCTTGATCTTCACTGGTTTCATAAGCACATACAGGACAACAAGCGATATTAGCGCAAGTGCAGCCACTATATACGTGAATCCCTTTTTGTACATCTGTATGATGCCATATTGCTCTTGTGCTGAACTTCTTGCCTTATATGCGTAGGCTACTGCAGCAGAAGGCGAGGATTGGTAGATATTTGTCGCTTGGTTGAGGTATAAGTAAGACATGGTAAGATTCGGGTTAAAAATAAGGTAGCTGCTGGAATTTATCAAATTTACATAATCAGTGGCGTTTGCTATTATCCCATTCGCCTGCCCATATGTGTAATTTGATGATGTTATGCTATCGGAATAAGCCATCCCAATAAGTGCGATGATTGCAGCAATATACAAAATTATCCAAAGCTTCATGAAAATCTATGATATTGTCTCAGTAATCAATTAATATATATTCCTTAACATAGAAGGATTAAAGTGGGGTTTTGATGAAGGAAAGGCTGACAATAACTCTTGATGCCGAACTCTTAAAAAAGATAGACTCTTCCATAGATGGAGTAAATGTCAGGAACAGGTCGCATGCAATAGAACGACTATTAGATGTGGTACTTGCTCAAAACACTCCCAAAAAAGCCGTTGTTCTAGCAGGTGGACACACAGTAAATGTAAAGGGGCAAGGGGACATACCAAAACCGATGGTGCTTATAAAGGGAAGGCCAATATTGGAATATGTAATAAAGGAGCTCAAGCGAAATGGCATAACTGAGATACTCATAGTTATAGGAAAATCCGCAGAGAAAATAACATCCTATTTCGGAGACGGATCATTATTTGGCATAAGGTTAAATTACATAAAGGAAGATGCGCCAAATGGAACATCAAATGCCTTAAATCTTACGAGAGGGCTTGTTGGGAATGGGCCTTTCTTTGTCATACTCGGGGACAACCTGTTCAAGATAAATCTCTCAGAAATGTATAAGCAGCACATCACCACCAAAGCTCTTGCTACAATAGCGCTTGTGACTGCCGACATAACTACTGGTTTTGGCGTGACAAAACTGGATGGATTCAAAGTCACGAGTTTTATTGAGAAACCAGAAAATGAGAAGGGAAAGCTGGTTAGCGCCGGAATATACATATTTAACGGGACAATATTCGATTTCCTGAAGAAGGAGAACAATGTCGGCATGATAGAGAAGAATCTCTTCCCTGATCTGTCGAGCGCAGGAAATTTGTACGGATACGTATTTTCGACTCCATGGTGTGCTTTCGAAGCGAAGAATCTTGAAACAAGCATAAAGAAACTAGAGAAGCTTGCAAACTCAATAGCCGAGCAGTAATCTATTTCTGAAAAAGGGCATAACATCTGCATATTATTACGAAATTCGATGGCTTAAAATTTGTTTGCGCAATCACGGTGTGCGTAACCTGCTGTTTGCATGTGAAATCCGATAGTTATATATACCTTTTATGATATAATCATACTTGTTCATATAAAGTATGATAATACGAATAATCATTCCACGGATGACAGATTCTACTTAGAGGGATGGGGAAGATTGAAAGAATGCGCAGTGTGGAAAGTATGGGACGAACAACTGAACGGACCGAGTCAAGATCGATATCGCACAAGTTAGAGGCAATGGGATGCCTGAAAACCGAGATGCAGATACGATCTGCCATAAGTGCTGCAATTGCAAGCAGATATGACGATGGCGCTAGGCTCGGTCTAGCTCTGTTGCAAAATCCAGAACATATGGTTGAACAGATAAACACGATGCTGCTCTACTCAATAAATGACTGCAGCAATATGAAGTTTCTGCTTGATATAGGTGCAAACCCAAATCAGGAGTTCCCGCACTATTATGGTGGGGACATGGCACAAAAACCTCTGCATCAGGCAATAGCGATGCACAATTTCGAAATTGTAAAGCTGCTGGTAGAAAATGGTGCGGATTTAACTAACGTATCTTCCCATGGAGATAAACCTATTGATGCACTATCGTTTGCAAGGTTGCAGCTTTGCAAAGAAACGTGTTACACGGATCATGATCCTAAGTTCTACACAAAAGAGTCCGAGAAAATAATAGAAATACTAGAAAGGCATTATTCGGATAATCTGCAAAATACAATGAGGGGCTAAGGTCTGATAAAACCAAATTGTAAATAAACCTGGCGTAATAAATTGATTAAACAATAAAGGAAAGATAAAAGAAAAGAATAAGATAAAAAGAAATAAAAGAAAAAAAGAATCAGAGGTTTACGTCTATATTGAGCTCCTTCTTTAGCTCCCTATACCTATTCCTTATTGTGACTTCTGTCACTCCTGCGACGCTTGCGACCTCTTTTTGGGTTCTTCTCTCTCCTACCAATGCACCTGCTATGTAGACTGCAGCCGCAGAAACCCCTGTAGGGCTTCTTCCGCTTACAAGTCCTTTCTTCATGGCATCAGTAAGTAACACAAGCGCTTTCTCCTGCGCCTCACCACTGAGCTTGAGTGCAGCTACGTATCTCGGCACATATCCTGAAGGATCGGTCAAAGGTATCTTGAGGTTTAATTCGTGGGATATAACCCTGTATGCCCTTCCAATCTCCTTCTTCGGTACTCCAGATATTTGTGCAATCTCATCAAGAGTTCTTGGCATTCCTGCGCTTCTGCATGTTGCATACAGCGCTGCGTTCACAACTGTCTCTATAGGTCTTCCTCTTATCAAATTGTTCTTTACGCATTGCCTGTAGAGGAGAGCGGCGCTTTCCCTTATGTTCTCGGGAAGTCCAAGATAGCTGGCTGCCCTGTTTAGTTCCGGAAGGGCTATCAAATAGTTCCTCTCGCTGGAGCTTGCTATGCTTGCTCTCTTGTGCCATTTCCTCATTCTATATAACTGAGCTTGCCTCTTCGATGGAAGCCTTGCTCCTCGTATATCTCTATTGTACATATCAATTTCAGTAACAAGCCCCTTGTTTAACTTCATGTATTTTATTGGAGCTCCTGTCCTCGCCCTCGCGTTTCTCTGATCGGAGTCAAATGCCCTCCATTCAGGTCCGCTGTCCGTCACGTTTTCCTCAACGACCAGTCCGCACTGGTTGCAGACCATCTCTCCTCTCTCATTATCATATATTATGTCCGGGCTTCCGCAGCTTGGGCATCTCTTTGATTGTGAGGCCACTTGCGGCCCAGCCTTTCCATGCACTATCTTCACATCCTGTTCCGGCGCATGCCCCATATCCATGAATTCGTCTTCTCCTGCAGCTGCTTCTGGCATAATCGGCCTCGTGAACTCGCTGCCACTTTGAACTGACCTTGGCGCAGATGCTATTGGTCTCCTTGCATCATCAACCTTTGGCTTAGGCGACGCGATCTTCTTTGTGTGCGCAGCCTTTGGCTTAGGTGCTGCCTTCTTCACTTTCTTTGCAGTTTTTTGTACTCTCTTCTGTTGTTTTTTGTTAGCCATTTGAACCACTCTATAAACATTTATATATGCTCATTCCGATAACATACATTCATGCAGTTATTTTTTTATTTTTATGAAATAAGTCGCAACATTTAAAAAAGTTGCTAAAATGAGCAGTATATTAAATGCAAGATATCTATTTAAACCTTTCTATGCGTTTGTTTATAAATTCGATGCCAATTAAAGATCTAAAAACGGTCGTGAAATGCCAAAATCAAATCATTTAATAGCCATTCCTGTCGATGCAAAATTTGCAGATCTCATAGGAAAGAAGGGCTCCGAAAACAGCATAACCTTCTACAATCGCAAGGTGGGAGACGATGTAATAGTCGCAATAGCTCCAAGCTCGCTATCAGAGAAATTCTACGCCTTGCCTGAGACTTTGCTTATATCAGAGCAAATAGCAATTAGCACCTCAAATATAGACAAGGCTTTTGGAGAGGTACTTATTGCAGTATCATTATTAAACAAACGTACGTTAATGACGGATGATAATGACGTAACTCAGTTCGTCGCAGGACTGAAAATGACCTCTCCCGAAATAACCAACAAGGAGTCTGTTCTAGAGAAAATCATAAGCTATCATGCAAAATCTGACCAATCCTCCGAAGTGAGGGTCGACATAGATAAGGCCTTTCCTGTAAAAGGAGTCGGCACAATAGTGCTTGGCATAGTCACAAAAGGAACACTCAAAGTGCACGATAAACTATACCATGGGTCGGGAAAAGAAGTGGTGGTCAGGTCAATACAGGCACAAGATGAAGATCAACAAGAAGCCGGAAAGTTCGTAAGGGTGGGCATCGCAACTAAAGGCATAGAATACGACGAGATGGAGAAAGGTGACATACTGCTTAGCAAGCCTTACAAAAAAGCATCAAAGATCTTAGGAAAACTTAAGATAAGCGAATTCACTAAACAGAAAGTGGACGTTAATGATCGATACGGTTTCGTATCCAATTTTTCATACTCTGAGGCAACTGTGGAGAAAATAGAAGGCGAGAAGGTAGTTTTAAAATTCGAAAAAGGCCTCTCTCTTGAGAATGGCGATGAGTTCATGCTTATGCGCAGCAACTCACCAAGAATATTTGCGTCAGGAATTATCGATAGCGTCGAAAACTGATTCGTCAAAGGCTATGCCATAGCCTCCAGAACTGGCTTTCAAGGTTTTTTAGCTGCATAGGATCTTTTGTAAGCTCAACATGCTCTATGTTCCTGTGCATGCCTTTGTATGTCAGGTTTGCCGATCCGTGAATTGCCTGTCCATCTCCTATATACATTTTAGCATGAACAAAATGTGCAGGTACCTTAAGTCTTATATTCGATACCCCTACATCCGCCATCTCAAAATAAAGCGATATAACAGAGACGATAAGCACCGTGCAACCCACCACAAAATAGCTCATGAAGAGAAGTGCGAAACCAAGGATTAACGCAATCGCTATTAATAGCAAGACAACGGCATTTGCCTTCCTACCTACAAGTATCTCCTTAGGGCCTCTTTCAAGCGATGAAGAGATCACGTATATCTCTTTGCCTTTCGAACTTCTTGCAAGAAATTTAGCATAGTGGGCATCTATATAAGGCGATATCACTAGCACCCTCTTGCTATCGTTGATCAAACCTTCTATATACTTATACGACTCAGTCCCCGAATATGATGAATAATTATTAAACTTGTCAGCCACAATAATATGTATCCGAATCAGTATTAATTGATTTGCATCAAATTGGCGTTAATATGGAAGGCGATTCTAAAAAGGAAAAAGCGGTTACAAAATATGAGATAAAACTGGAACAAGCATATCACAAAGACGAATCCCTCCATTTTTCTTTGTATTCTAAACTAGCTTACAATGAGAAGAATAGCGATTTAAAGAAAATATTGCGCGCTTTGGCATCGCAGGAGAAAAAGCACCGCAATCTATGGTCGCGTGAATTGAAAAAACACGGCATAACCCCAAAAGAGCCATTTGCCATAAACCTTCAACTTGCGATTTTTAACACGGCGCGACAACTGCTTGGCATAGCGTTCGTGATGAAGCTTCTCGAGAAAAAAGAAGACTCACTACTTGCAAAGTACGACAAATTGATGCGCAAGGAAGGTGGAAGATCAAACAAGTTATTGGATTTACTCAATAGTGAGAAAGAGAGCGAATATGTGCTGCTTTCCAAAGTGCAACAATACGAAGACAGCCTTTATTACATAAAATCGATAGTTTTTGGCCTCAATGACGGCCTTGTCGAAGTTCTTGCGGTAGTTGCAGGCCTTGCAGCGTTTGCCGTAGAATCAAGCACACTTGTTGCAATAACCGGATTCATAGTCTCAATATCCGGCAGTTTGTCCATGGCTGCAGGCGCGTATCTCTCAGCAAAATCCGAAGAAATAGTGTCTACAACAATGGAAAATGGCGCAGGGGCGAATGTCCGCACCAACCCCCTTAAGGAAGCATACTACACTGGGATATTCTATTTCCTCGGCACAATATTCCCTATAGCTCCTTTTGCACTTGGCATAAACGGATATCTTGGTATAGGGATTGCGATGGTCTTAACGGCAATAGTTCTCATACTTGCCTCTATAGTAATAAGCGTTGTTGGTAACGAGAGTGTCAAGAGAAGGATAATAGAAATGCTTTCTATATCATTCGGAGTTGCTATACTGACGATGGTCATAGGAACCCTCGCCAGGATGTATCTAGGGATAAGTGTCTAAAAAAAAAGAAAAAAGAAGCAAGAAATCACTTCTTGCCTGATGACTTTGCATCCTTCTTTTCCTGTCCTGATACTGCAGCTACCTTGGCTTTCTTCATCCTCCTGTACGCTACAAAAGCAACAACTACTATCACAATTACTGCTATGTATCCATAGTTGTTGCTTTGGCTTGTGCTAGCTGCAGCTACTGGAACAAAGTAGTTTTGCGAACTTGTGTATTGCTGGTTAGTTGCACCATTTTGCTGCGTCCACTGCTCAAAGAGCGTTACAGGATACGATCCTGCGTTCCCTCCAGAATCGACATTAACGTAAAAAGTTACGTTCTGCGACTGCCCCGATGCCAATTTTGCTATGTATGCATTCGAATTTATCGGGGTTACTGGATATATCGTCTGAAGGCTTAGCGATACTTGGTCGGCCTCCTGGCTTCCTGTATTTGTTATCCTAAATGTCACAGGAACAAAAGTTACTCCTGGATAAAGGTTGCTCGTTACGTTTAGCACATCGAATATGGCAGATTTCTGCAAGTGTATCTCCAGATTCTGCGTCTTGTTGTACTCTTGCTGGTAATTCGCATTTTCATACGTGATATCTGCAGGTAGGTAGTAATTGGTGCTGTTATCATTTTTATTTGCATTTATGAACAGCGTCTCACTCGAGGTAGCTCCAGCGTCCAGCGATCCCAAGAAGAACTGGGAAGAGGAACTCCCAACGCTTATCTGCGGATTGCTGTTGAAACTAACTGTAAGATTTTTTGCGACTCCTGTGCCAATATTTTGTATCGAAAGAACCAATGACTGGTTGCCGCCAGAATACAAGAATTGTGGCTCCGCGCTTGATATGCTTACAACTATATTAGGGTTGTTTACAAGAACGCTTATTGGCACGCTCTCATTTTGTGATACATTCTGACCTGATTCCAATGTGTATTTGATATTAATCGGCACATATTCAAGACCGCTTGAAAGTGTGCTATTGGCCTGAAGCGTAAACATGCCTGTTGCCTGGCTTCCCGCGTCTATGACTCCGAGATTGAAATTATCTGTACCTATCACAGCGAAACTCTTCGTGCTCAATGCGGTTATGCTTAAATTTGTCGCAATTCCAGTCCCTGTGTTTACTGCAGTAAGCTCAACTTGTGAGCTTTCGCCAGGGATTACTTGAGTTACTGGGTTTGCATTCAAAGCAATCTTCGGCTTACCCTCAACATATATCGTTATCGGTATTTCAGATTCTGATGCCACATTTTCTGTAGTAAGCGATCCGCCTATTGTCACACTTGTTGTGGTCTCGTATGTTGCAACAAGATTTAAGGTGTACGATCCTGCTTGTACGTATGCGGGTATGTGTACGCGGTATGTAAGGTAGTTTGCAGACCCTCCATACAAACCTGCTCCAATAGAACTTATCAATTGAGTACTAGATGGTGAGTAATTGAGCAGCGGATACGTTCCCTGAAGCCCTAAATTAACGTTAGTTAATGTATACGGATATAAGTCGTAGAGCTGGAAAGATATCGTAACGTTCTGGCCAGGATATACCGGCTGCGGACTAACTACCAGATTGTCTATAGATAGTGCCCCGGTAGCTGCATTTTGAGGTGCTGCTTGCGCCCCAACTGCGCTCGCCATCATCATTGCGAATAGCGCAATGATTGCGAGCATACTTCTCAAATACGTCTCTCTTCTTGTTTTCATATACACACCATTGAATATATCATATTAATTTTCGAATCCTAATCTATCGTATCCTTGAACAACTCTATGCTTACAAATGTAGTTATAAGTGCGAATGCCAAAAGCACTCCCATATCCGTCACTATATTTGCCACTGGAAAAGTCCCCTGCAATACAACCCACCTAAATGCGTCAGTCGCATAAGTCATGGGGTCTATGACGCTAAATCCCTGAAGTATCGAAGGCATGCTAGCTATTGGAAATATCCCCCCGGAGAGAAGCCATAGCGGCATTCCGACGGCTTGTGATATCATGGCGTAGGCCTGTATATTCTTCATACGCGATGCCACTATTGCTGCAAGAGATGTAAAGCATACTGCAAGGACTAGTCCAAATATGAATATCCATACAAGCCCCAGCCAGCCCATAGCTATTGTCGAGCCATCGGCAAACCCTATGATTAAAACTATAATTATATAGAGTATGGATTGGACCATGCCCGAGAACACCCTACCAAGGAGTATCGCAGTTTTGTTTATCGGCGTGACAAGAAATGCCTTAATGTACCCGCCTGTCCTATCGGTTATTATTGAAATTCCCCCTCCGAATAACGCACTGAACACTATGACCATCCCTATAATCCCGGAAAACAGGAACTCCTTATAATTCCCATTAGCATCACTTATCGGGGTGGTGATTGCAGGGCTAGCCGAACCTAAGCTTTGGGATGATTCTAACTGGAATCCCGCAGGTGATGTGAATGCAGTGGCATGCGCCTCTATCGCAGGAAGTATGGCGCTTGTGACTGTATACTGCGTGTTGGTGTAATAGACCTGTACTGCGGAAGCACTAGATTTGGATGGGAAATTCGGGAGTATCACTATAACGAAAGATGTCTTGCCTGCATTGAGCATGCTCAGGGCTTCTTGTTGCGTCGTAATAGTCTTTACGCTCATCAAGTTCTGCTGGCTAAGCGAAGTTATGAACTGATTCGACTGCGCATTGTTCGCGTAATTTACAACAACTACCGGAACATTGCTAACCGAGCTGCCAAGATTTCCAAAAAGCAATATTATAACAAGTGGAAATATTGCAGCCCTAACCAGATTCGTCCTTGCATTGGCCCAGAATATGAGCATTTCTCTTTTATACAGTTCAATCGAATCTCCAATAAGGCTCATGCTATCTCCATCTTATATTTGACCTGCCTCCCTGCATATCTCCTGTAGTGTCCCTGATCGCAGTCCCAGTAAGTTTCAGGAACACATCATCAATAGTCGGCAAGTGAAGTCCTATCGACAGGACAAGTATCTTCTCCTTGTCAAGCATCGCAGATATTTTTGTGAAATCGCCAATTTTGCCCTTGTCAAGCACCGCAGTCACCGTCTCGCCGTTTGCTGTCGCAGATATCTTGAACTTTGTTTTGAGGAGTGATATTATTTTCGGCACATCCGCTTTGTCGGATACTATCTCAAGAACCTTCCCATTTCCTGCTATCTCGCTTTTTATCTCAGACGGAGTACCAAGTGCCATTATCTTTCCATGGTCTATTATTCCAATCCTATTGCACAATTCGTCAGCTTCTTCAAGATACTGCGTTGTTATTATGACTGTCGTGCCTCTTTTGTTGAGTTCCTTTATACGAGCCCACATTGTAGATCTGTTCTGTATATCAAGTCCTGTCGTAGGTTCGTCAAGTACAAGTATCTTCGGTTCCTGTATCATTGCACGTACAAGTCCAAGTCTTCTCTGCATTCCTCCTGAAAATGTGCCCGCTTTCATATCCCCAAATTTTCCAAGATCCGCCTCTTCAAGTGCAAGTTCTATCCTGTCAGGGATCTCTGCCTCCGGAACATGATATAGGTGCAAGAACAAGTCGAGATTTTGGCGTGCAGTTAAATCAGCTTCAACTGTGGTCTCCTGCGTCATGAATCCTATGAGCTGTTTGCATTTCTCGCGATTCTTCGAAAGTTCCATCCCGTCTACTATTATCTTTCCTGATGTAGGGACAAGCAGGGTGAGAAGCATGTTAAGTGTTGTCGTTTTTCCTGCTCCGTTTGGTCCAAGCAATCCAAATACTTCTCCCTCTTTTATATTGAAACTAATGTTATTCACCGCTGTAAAGTCCCCAAACTTCTTGACAAGGTTTTTTATCTCAATTATGTCCTTGGTTGCCATACTATCCTTCATTGAGAAGCTTCTGCAGCTCCTTTAAGTGCTTCATGAGTAATAATTTCGATGTCTTAAGCATATCCGCACCTTTTTTTGTCACAGTATAATATTTTTTCTTGCCGCTGTCGACATAAGTTTCCTTTATAAGTCCTTTATTTGTAAGGGCACTGATAACATTGTAAACATCATTCTTTCCAAGTGTGGAAAATATTGGATGGTTCTTATGGCTGTTGAACTTCCTGAGGAGGTCGTAAGGGTATGCAGGCTTCTTTTTGAGCGAATGCAAGATTATGAACATAAGTATAGAGTGCTTTAATTTTTCATCTATAAAATTCTCCTTGTCCAGCATGAACAACGCCAAAATGAATGGTTTAAATTCAATATAGTTTATTTTTAAACCAAAATGTATATAAATATCTCACAATATGAAAAACGGGAAGGTTTAGGGAATGTTTAAAAATTCTCACTGGTTTAATAATCTGGTTTCCATGGCATTTGAGCCGCACAAAAAGGTAAAGAACTTCTACCACGAGTCAAAACACATATTAAGCATAGCATACAAACCTACCACACAGAGTTTTACTAGGACCTTGAAGGTAGTAGTATTGGGCATACTAATATTGGGCTTTTTGGGATACTTCATATCGCTGATAATCAACTTTTTAGTCTGATTCAAGTGAAGGTTAAAATAGACCTTACGAAGTCTGCACAGGATAATGCAAAGGATTACTTCGAGAGGGCTAAGAAGGCGCGACACAAAAAAATTGGTGCACAGGCCACCATAAAGGATCTTGAAAAGAGACTTAAATCCAGGGAAATTGAGGCTTACGCTAAACAGAAGAAGAACGAAGTACGGGAGATTGCAAAGAAAGAATGGTACGAAAAATTCAGGTGGTTCTTTACAAGCTCCGGAGAGCTTGCAATAGGCGGAAGGGACGCAATGCAAAATGAGACGCTGAATTCAAAATATTTTGAGGATAATGATCTTTTTTTCCATGCTGATATATTCGGTGCGTCTGTTGTGATATTAAAGAACGGCAAGAATTCCCCTGCGGGAGCCAGGATGGAAGTCGCACAGTTCGCAGCTTGTCACTCAAGGGCATGGGAGCAAGCTACTGGAATAGTCAATGTATATGCCATGCGAAGGGAACAGGTAAGCAAATCAAAGGCAAGGGGCTCGCTTGGCACTGGGAGTTTCCTTCTGGAAGGAGAACGCGAATGGTACAGGAATATGCCACTGGAACTGTCTGCATTCGAGCGGCAAAAGCCAGTTGCCAATGAGGGCGAAGCACAAACATACATTGCCATAAATCCTGCACTGACGCGCGATGCACTTGGAATAACACGCTCATTATCAATAACTTCCGGCAACTCCAAAAAATCAGATGCTGCAAAAAAAATAGCAAGCTTCTTCAAATCAGATAATATCGACTATTTGATGCAAGCGCTACCTGCCGGAAAGTTTTCAATAGTACAAAAGGCAAATGCAAGCTCAAAAAGTTTTTAATAACTATATCTTCCCATATAGAATATGCAGACTAAGTTTGTTGTTGTTTTAGGTTCGCTGATGAGCGGTTTGGGAAAGGGGGTAGTAACTTCATCAATCCTAAAGATACTCGATTACTACGATTATCACGTCTTTCCTGTGAAATTCGATGGCTACTTGAACTACGATTGCGGTACCATGAACCCATATCGGCATGGTGAAGTGTTTGTTCTTGACGACAAGAGCGAGCTAGATATGGACTTTGGAATGTATGAACGATTTCTTGAGAAAGACCTCAAAGGGGAATTTTCCATAACTGGGGGGAAAGTTTTCGGGCTTGTTACTTCAAAGGAGAGGCGTGGTGACTACCTCGGGGAGGATGTACAGATAATACCCCACTTGACTAACGAAATAATCTCCAATATAGAGCAAATATCTTCACGAAACAAGCTTGATGTGCTTGTCATAGAAGTAGGCGGGACAGTGGGGGACATAGAGAATAACTATTTCATAGAGGCAATGAGGCAACTATCATTAAAACATAAGGTTGTTTTTGTGAACCTTACCTATGTTCCGGAGATTGGACCATCATCAGAACAGAAGTCAAAACCTACGCAACTTGCTTTCAGGTCGTTAATGCAGCTTGGGATAAAACCGCAACTGCTGGTATGCAGGAGCGAGAAGAAGTTGGACCAAAAGGTTAGGAAGAAGCTAGCCCTATTTACTAATCTGAATATCGAGAACATAATAGATGATCAAAATACCCGGTCGATATACGAATTGCCCCTAAATCTGTTAAGTCAAAATTTCGATAAGCTTCTGCTCAAGGAACTAGGGCTTGGCGGGAGGAAGATAAACAAAAAGAAACTATCAAAATTCAAGGAGAGAGTTGCAAAAATAACCAACCCTCCAAAAGACACCGTGAAGATAGCAATAGTGGGAAAATACACTGAGTTGCAGGACTCGTACGCAAGCGTTAAGGAAGCAATAATACATGCAGCTGCGAATCAGAATCTCGGAACCGAGATAGCGTGGATAAATTCGGAACACATAAACGGGAAAAATGCAAAAAATGTGCTTTTCGGAATGGATGGCATAATAATTCCAGGCGGTTTCGGCGGTAGGGGCATAGACGGAATGATAGATGCAATACAATACTCGCGCGAGAAAAACATCCCTTGTCTTGGCATATGTCTGGGGATGCAGGCAATGGCAATTGAATTTGCAAGAAACGTGTGCATGATTAAGGGTGCAACTTCTTCGGAGTTCGACAAGAACGCAAGGCACAAAGTTATCGATATAATGGTGTCTCAAAAAGGCATCGAGCGCAAAGGAGGAACAATGCGTCTAGGTGCATGGAAGTGCAAGATAAAATCCAAAGATACAATAGCATACAGGGCTTATGGGTCAAATATAATATCTGAAAGGCACAGGCACAGATATGAACTTAACAATAAATATGCAAGGGCGCTTGAGCGCAAAGGTCTCATAATATCCGGTACGACCACTGATGGAAAATTGGTAGAGATCATTGAGTGGAAAAACGGATTTGGGATAGGCACCCAGGCTCACCCAGAACTCAAATCGAGGCTTAGCAATCCAGCTCCATTATTCACATCTCTGATTAAGGCAGCCCACAAGAGAGCTCAGGAAAAATAAGACTGGAGGAGCGCTATTGCATGCTTGACTCCTGCTTTAGATGTGCCTGCTTTTCTTTGGTGGAAAGTATAAGGTACCTCAGATATCCTTATCGTGCCTCTGTCTATGCATTTTAGCAGATCGAATAACATCTTCTGCCCGTCGTTTACAAATCTTTTCCTGTTTTCCTTGACTATACTCACGACCAGTTTCTTTCTCGCTCCAAAATACCCTGCAAATACGTCTGAGCATACCTGTTTGCCTCTCACAAGCAGTATAATATAACTGAGAGTTACGAGTATCCTGGATATTATCTTCCTGTACAATTCCCAATTGTCAAATTTTGCTCTCACCCCAACAGATATATCATCTCCCCTACTCAAATTCATGGCTATCTTGGCCACTTCTTCAGTAGGGTGCTGCATATCTGCATCCATCACTATCCCATAAGCCGTAGTGATCTTTTCAAACCCTTCTATTATGCTTGCAGTAAGTCCTTTTGCGCTGCTACCTCGCCTATCCAGGAACTTTACTCGCCTATTTTTTGCAGAAATGGCATCAACTATCGATTTTGTCCTGTCGGTTGAGCCGTCATCAGACACGAGTATGTTTATGCCCTTATACGAACGCGTGAGTATACCTATAATCTTCGCTATGTTCTCCTCTTCGTTAAGTGTGGGTAGTATTATTGTAAAATTCCTGTAGTCCAAATCCATGGTATCACTTTGCAAATATATCTGCATATTCAATGAACGGCCTTATTAAAAATCCTGCGATGGGCATTCTACTTCCTATTTGCCTGAGCAGATTCATCTCGTAGTGCTTTATCCCACCTAACAATCCAAGTATCGGTGGATATGCAAGCAACATTACTATGCCACCTGCAAGTATTTCAAACATTTGATTTGACACTGCAAGAAGAACTGCAAATAACAGCACGCCCAGTATAACATTCGAAATGATGATCTTGCCAACATTGTATTCAACTTTCAGTTTCAAAGTTAGCTTCGCGTAATTGTAAAATAACAGCACCCCTATTATATTGTTTATATAAAAGAGCGAGAAGATAACTCCCAATGCCCCATAAGTCGGTACAAGCGCAATTAGCGATATCATCTGCGCTATAAAAACTATTATCGAATACTTCATAACTTTCTCAACGTCCCCTTTGCTTGTAGCAAGCGCCGTGCCGAACGTGTTGATTATACCTATAAGTATGCCTATTCCGACTGCCACAACATAGAGCGGAGTGCCTGCACTCACAGATCCCAAAAGCGGCACGCTTATCACCTGCAATGTGGTGGTATATGAAGCCGAAACAAGTAGCGATACCAAAGATTTAGAGAAAACAACAACAAAAACTATAAGCGGCATCGCGAAAAGAAGACCGAAATATATAGAGTAATCATACATCCTGCCTATGTGTTTCGATATCGATTTGCGGGTGTATGCCGAAGCAAACATAGGTATGAGCACAAGGCTTATCGATCCTATAATTATGTCCATGAAGTTGCCTACTTTCGTTGCAACGCCATATGAACCTATCACGTTTGCGGCAAAGAGGGACCCTAAGAAGAGCACCGCCAGATTTCCTGCAGCGCTGTTCAAAATGTTCGATATGGTAAGCGGCACTGAGAAAGTCACAATATCCTTCGCCCTCTTAACAAAATATTTTACATCAAACACTATGCTGCTGTACCTGTATAGGAACACAAGTCCGTATGCAACCCCAACAAAAAGCCCTGCAAATATCCCTATCAGCGCCCCGACAACCCCAAATCCGTAAAACACCAGGGATATGCTGACTATGGCCTGCACCACCGCGCTTATCACACTGGATATGGCTGCGTGCTTTCCCTCGCCAAAACTTATTAGTGCAGCATACAAATTTGTCCACACTATTGAGATTATTGTGCCTATTGCAGTTATTTCTATAATCGTATTCGCTGATTGGCTGTGAAATATGTACGTGCTTATTACTTTCATCCCAAGTATCCCTATGGCTGCAAATACAATGGCAAGCACTATAGATATCGCAAAACCATTCCCAAGAACCCTTGATACTTGATATTTATCATTGTTACCCACAAGCTCAGGTATCTTTTTGTTGAAGTATGCGCTAACATTGAGCCCGGCGAATGTCGAAAAGAGCCCAAAAAGTCCAATTGCAAGAGTGTAAAGCCCGTAGTTGCTCGGCTGAAGCAATCTCGCTATTATTATGAAATTAGCTGCACCTGCAACTACGGCAAGTACTTTTCCGACAAGGAGGAACGAAGCGACATTGCCCGCGCTTACGCCAAGCATTTCAGCGTTTTCGTTGTTGTATCCTTGCACCATGCTCACGTCACTCTCCAACTATCTTTTCCAGCCTAATCATATAATTTAGCACGAAATTAGCTATCGGCTCTACAAGCGGAATGCTCCGTGTAGACCTTCGTATATCATCTATTATGTATCTGTCTATTAGCTTAAGCAGCACCAGCAAAGCAGGATATATCAGTATCAACACCAGCGCGCTTAGCAGCATATCGAACGCAAAATGCATATAAATATCTCCTGTAAACACGTGCGCTATGTTAATTGCCTCAAATAATCCAGCTATTACAATTCCACTTAAGAGAAGCTTTAGATACTGCTTGTAATCTGGTTTTATGCCAAAATGTTTCCTAACTCCCCGAACGAAGAGAATGTCATCTACAATGTTACCTATGTAAAAGACGGCTATTATGACTCCTATCGCGCCAAACTTCGGAACCAAAAACACTAACGACACTACCTCTATGAAAGTAGATACTACAGAATACTTGAATATAGTATACACCTTGCCCCCTGCAGTAAAGAAACTAGCTGCATACAGTCCTATGAAATCTACTATTACCCCTCCTGCTATGAGGGTGAGGTAAAGCGGCGCGCTGGAATAGCTATTTGAGATAAATATTGTTATTATCTCTCCAGAGAAGATCCCTATGAATACCATTACCGGCAGACTTACAACTATTGAGTACAGCATGGTTTTGTTGTATATCTCAAAGGCCTTCTTGCTGTCATTTGTCTTATTCAGCGCCTTCGATATAGTTGGCAAAAGGACAGTTGTCACTGTGCCGTAAAATAGCAACATCAAGTTGAAACCCCTGAAAGCTATTCCATAGTTTCCAAGGACAACCGAAGTCGCGAAGACGCCAAGCAAGAGAACCGCGAAATTATTAACTCCACTTGAGCTAAGCAAGTTGTTCGTTGCAACAGGCAGAGAAAATCGAAGTATTTCCGTAATATGTTTAACATCTGGTCCTACCCACTTGTAATCAAATCTCTTCTTGACATCAGCATATACCATGTACGTTGCCAATGCAAATCCTGCCATATCTCCTGCGAGCATACCCACCAGCGCGCCATAAACTCCATATCCCAATATCACGAGCCCTACTCCTATCACTAATTGCAATAGAGCCCCAATCACTGTTGCTACTGATGCATCCCTGCCTCTGTTTAAGCCGACAAGTGCAGAGTAGGATATGCCAAATACTACTGAGAAGAATACTGAAAGGGATGCGACCAAAAGGTCTATTACGGGGACTTGAGATGCTGTGAATATGTGCGTGGACGCGTATCCGCTCATAAGCAGCCCCATAACCGCGAATGCCCCAGCAACCACGACTATTATCAGGTAACCGTCAGTAATTATCTTGGAAATTTTCAGCGTCTCCTTCTTCACGCCTGCATCTGCAAGGTACTTGCTCATGTATGTGCTTATCCCAAACGGCGCTGCGGCTCCAAGAAGTGCAGAAAAACCTAAAGCTATCGTGTATATTCCATATCCGCTTGGGTCCAGCAGCCTTGCAAGAAGCACAAGGCTTAGTGCGGTGATTATCACGTAGAGGAACTTGCCTACCAATAAGGAGTAGAGCATGCGCACTGCACTATTTCCCACTCCAAAATCATCATCAAATTCCATAATCCAACTCCTAATGATTATTTGTCGCAACAGTTTTATACTATAGCTAATGTTGTCAACCTTCCATATGGCATGCTATTTTTGGACCATGCCAAAACTGCGAGCGGACCAACATACCCTTAAAAGCTTTTTCTGGCTAAAGGATTTATTCTGTTCAAAATTAATACGTGGCATTTAATGGAAGACGCACTCGCGCAAAACAACGCAGGCCAAATAGACGGGCACTTGCGGCGAACCAAATATGTAGGATATCTAAAAGTCGCATTGATATACCTGGCAATAACCCTCATACTATTTTGGCCCCTCACAATAAACATCGCAAATACTGTAGTAAATGGTGGTGGGGATGTCTTTCAGACAATGTGGAATTTGTGGTGGGTAAATTATTCACTATTTGTTTTGCACACCTCTCCGTACTTTACAAACTTGCTATACTATCCGATTGGAGCTAGTCTTGTGACGCAAACATTAACCCCTCTTGCAGGGATATTGAGCGCCCCTTTCCAGCTCGTGAGCATGCCATTTGCATACAACGTCATGTTCTTCTTAGATTTTGCACTCTCGGGCCTTTTCATGTATCTGCTTGCAGATCACATAACCGGCAACAAGTACGCAGCTTTCATAGCTGGGCTGATATTTGCACTCAGTCCAATGCACATAGCGCAAGCATATGGGCATCTTGACTGGACAGGGATCGAATTCCTTCCGCTGTATTTGCTCTTTTTGATCAAGATGATGAAGCAAAAAGATCTCAAGTATGCCATAGGCGCAGGGATAAGCTTCCTATTCATATCTTTCCTTGGGGACATAGAACAGGGAATAATAACAGTAGTTATGACTTTTTTCATCTTGCTCTTCTATCTCTCAACAAAACGCAGATCCATAATACTCAATGCGAACTTCGCAAAGTCCCTGGGCACGATGATACTTGTGATACTGCTGCTGGGCTCTCCGTTCTTTCTATCAATAATATACGGGATAACAAATCAGGGGGCTCTTGCTACCGCAAGCCAGCAATCCTCCATACAATACAATGAGATATGGAGCCAGAGCGTATTCTCATACATTTTGCCGAGCCAGTTCAATAACCAGTTCCACGGCATTGCCACGAGCGCATACGGATCGATATTCTATCCTGATCCTACCGAGAGGACTGCATACCTTGGCATAATAGCTTCAGTGCTTGCCCTTATAGCAATATTCTACGATAGGAAAAGGGAGAAATTTGCCAAGAGCGCAGAATGGATATTCCTAGGCATTGTCTTCTTCCTGCTCTCACTTGGCCCGTTCGTGCAATTCACTACAGTCACCGCGACAACAGGCATACCGAGCCTCTACTATCTATATTCAAAGATCCCTCTATTCAACCTGGTCAGGGAGCCTGGCAGGTTTGATCTTGTAGTTACTGTAGCGCTGAGCATACTTGCTGCAATGGGCGCAAAGGAACTCTTTAATCACGAACGCATTAGGGGTATAACAAAGCTCAAGACTGAGCAGTATCTTACTTTGGCTCTCGGCTTCTTAATAATAATAGAATACGTTGGAATCACAACTCCTGGTCCTTTTGCAAGCTCGATGTTCATCAACGCGCAAATTCCGCGCGGCTACCAGGAGCTGGGCAGCGTGCAGGGCAACTTCACTACTATGATCCTGCCTGATCTCCCAAATGTCACAAACCCTGCGCTATATACTGGAATGTCTGAATACTACCAGACTGCCTTTAAGAAGCAAATGGTGGGTGGATACACAAGCAGGACAAATTACACTCAATCCTTAACAGTTGAAGTGATACCAATATCCCTTTCGTCATTATACTTGCAGGAGGGATACGGATTCATCTACCCTACGCCTATAATAGAAAACATAAGCGACGTAAACTTGCTTCTTCTGGCATACTACAACGTGCACTTTGTCGGAGTGATCAGGTCTGCATACAACGTGTCATCCCTCTCAACGCTATATGTGTACCTAACTTCGCTCTTCGGCCTTCCAGTATATCAAGATAACACTACAATAATATTCTCCACTGCAAACGCTCTTGCCTCAAAGGCTGGAAGCAATCTTGTAGCATATACAACATCTCCATGGATTCCAGGCATATCATTATGTCAATCACCATACTCTTGCAATTCCACCCTTAGCAGGATGTGGTGGGGCTCGAATGCAAGGAGCATAATGGTATTTGCCCCTACAAACGAGACCAATGTCACCATGGCGTTCTCCGCGCTAAGCTATGCTGGTCCAACAAGCTTGCAGGTAATCTTAAACAACCCCCAGAATGTAGTGGCAAGCGAGCAGCTCAACCAGACGCAAAGGAACTTTTCGGTGAAGATGTCCCTGCAGCCAGGTCTAAACGAACTTCTATTCTATGGGCACAGTGCCTTATACAACGAGGCAAATACATCGATAAACTACGGCCTGAACAACATAATCTTCAACGCCACTAAGTAGTCGGTGCCCTGAGTGAATACTCCTATAATATTAGCATAAAGGAGAGAGTATTTTATTTCTTCAATTCTTTTAGCAAAATAGTTGTGTTGCTTCCTGCATGCTCTTTGGCATAAAATCAAGCAGCAAATAGTCAGTGCACTAATCGCAGTTTATCTTCGCATTCGTATGACAGTGCAGTAAAAACAACGAAATGCTTTCAAAAATTCGATTAAACATCCACAAATGCCTACGTCGACAAGATGTTTAAATGAAATTGAAACAACTCCTAATTTGTTTAAATGAAATGGCAAGTAGGTGAAATGTTTCTACTTTTTGAAGAGAGAAAAGGATGTTTAAACGAAATGCAATGGGGATATATGGTTTAAACATTTACAATGACAACTGCAAAATCTGTCGTCTAAGGCAAAAGGGCCAAAAGATTGCCTAAGTAAAGTTGATTTTTCATTGCTGCCAACTTTGATAATATACAAACATCGTGCGAATGTCAATTTTTTCCTGGTTTCACACAAATTCTAATACTTTTGTGATGCAACTTGGCACAAACCAATATGAATAGGGAAAACAATGAAGTATAACGAAATAGTATGATTAAAATGTCAAATAGAACTATGCAACAAACAGGCACTGCGCTGATGCTGACGGATAGTGCGGTCAAATTGTCCGGTGCACAAAAAGTAAAATATATTGCTACGATATTTGACGCGTTTGATAATTTTGGTGCGAAAGCACACACTGAAATTGAAGAAGAAATCCACGGGCGATATTATGTCTGGATCAATGTTCCTAAAGGCACGCGTCAAAATAATGGAGAGGAAATAAAAGGAAATTCATGGAACAAGCTTACTCTTGGAGAAGAAGAGAAAGAAGTGTATTTTTCACAGCGTGCAATAGATTCTATTAATAAAGGGTTTCCTGTAGGGCTGGTCTGCGATTCCGGAAGGTTTGGGATTGGTGGGGGCGATTTTTATATAGCTGCCAAGGTGGCGGTGGTTGATGTCAAAACTCAGTTCGAAAAATCTACAGAGCTTACATCAGTAGTTAGAAAACCATTGAAGCAAAAAATAGCGGATGTTTTGAAGATTATTGCAAGATTTGCATCAGGCCAAAAATCATTTTGATGTAATGGAAGAACTATAAAATGCAACTAAGTTAATTCAAATTTCATTGCTGGTAACCATAATATACGAATATTGAATTTTTGCATAATTTCATACAAATTCGTACACTTTTGTGAGACGGATTGGTACAAACTAATATGGATGGGGAAAAAGAAGAAAATAGTGTGATTAAAATGGTACAAGCACAAAAAGAAGTAACTCAGGTAGTATTCAGGGAGACAAAGGCAGGTTTGCACATAGCAAAGACAGAAGCTAATCATCAAGATTCGATGAGCATCCTTGCAGCAAATGGACTAAGGCCTCTCACATATCAAGAGGCGCTTTCACGAGCTCCGAAACTGATAAAGGAACTGGAAAGGGAGTGGTTCTATCTTGCCGGAAATGGAATTACTGAAGACGGAGTTTATACATTCAACGATAAAGGGGAATTACAACCCCTGAAGGGAAACGAGAAATACGACCAGAGGGTTAGTGTTTATCCAGGAAATCAGCCGTTGTTCCTCGTCGTCGACGACTACTACAGCATCGGGCGTTTCGTCCTCGGCGCGAACGACGGGCCTAACGATGTCGCTTCGGTGGTGGTTGGCGTCAAAGCCCAAGCCCCAAGCTCAAGCAAAGCACTTGATGTTGTCGAGTCAGAATTGGGCGAGTTGAAAGGTGCACAAAGGGAAAAGATTGAACGTGCAGAAAAACTCGAAACAGAAGCGAAACAACTCAGACAAGAAGCAACGACATTGACAAAAGAGATAGAAAAAAGACAAAAGGTCGCAGAGCTTCTAAGGAGTTGAATGAATTCAAATTCGGCATCAGAATAAATATCTGATGTCCTCTTATTCTTTTTGCCTAGGTTTGCTTGGGCGAAAGCCCTGCAAATCACGAATGAATTGTTTATGGATATACGTCTGGTAAGTCTTATCTAGCTCATTAATAACGGAAAAACTTTCCTACTCTTTTACTGCATATAGTGAACGATGCATAACTGTTTATTGAGAATATGTTGCAAAGTTTCACTCGTAACTTGCACAAAATGCTTAAATACGTTATACCATCCAAAAGCACATCAGAGGCGAAAGTTTATCCTGTTTTGGAAATTGGAAAAATAATTTTCCAACAAACAAAATCGGATTAAAAGATGGGAAAATGGAGAATGAGAAGTTGCTAGAGGGAGAGTTGTACGAGGTAAAGGTGGACGCGAAAAGTCCGCAGGGGGATGGGATCGGAAAAGTAAACGATCAGATAATACTGATAAAAAACTTCAAGACCCGACTTGGAAAAAAATATAAGGTAAAGATAACGAAGGTGCATGATGCCTTTGCATATGCCGAGCCTGCAGAAAGCAGCAAGTATTTTATAGGTAATGGTGGATTATTAATAGAATCCTAATTAACTGTAGGGAACTCTTAATTGGGTAAGTGGCTAGACCAGTCGCTTTTTTGTTTAACCTAAAATAGGCGAAACTATGGATTATAAAAATATTGAAGACAGCATTAAGAAGGGTACAACTACTGTAGCCGTGGCATGCGCGGATGGTGTTGTGGTTGGTGCAGATTCTAGGGCAACTATGGACACATTCATAGCAAGCACTGAAGCAGTGAAGGTAAATAAGATAGACAAGAACATTGCAATGACTATAGCTGGATCTGTTGGAGATGCCGAGTACCTGGTAAAGATACTAAAAGTCCAAAATGAACTATACAAGATGAACGAGAACAAGCCTCTATCTCCTACTTCTGCAACATCTCTGATATCATTAATACTCCAAGAGACCAAGTTCGCTCCGTACTATGTTCAATTGATAATAGCCGGAATGAATGGGGATGTGCCTGAGATATACAATCTAGACATGGCAGGGGGATATACGAAAGAATCATTCACGTCAACAGGCAGCGGATCCCTCACCGCACTGGGTTATTTGGAGGACGTGTACAAGAAAGAGAAAACAACGCAGGAGGCGGTAAAAGATGTCATAAAGGCGCTCAAAGTAGCAATGAAGAGGGATTCGGCAACAGGAAACAACATAAGAATAGCCGTACTGACAAAAGGCTCATACAAGGAGTACTACGGCCCGGAAGTCGAAAAGCTGATCAAATAACCTAATAGAAATCCAGAGAAATTTTGCACTAAAAATTTGTCGAGTAACATACAATAGCACTAGCTTCAAAATAAATTAAAATAACGATTCCTAATGTGATAAATTGACAGAACAAAAACAAGAAGATGTTGATCTTCTAGAGAATATCGGAAAAATGATCCCGCCTCAAGTCGGGTTCATAAAAGCTGCGTATGAAGGGCCCGACATAGCTATTTACGTAGGCAACATATCCCTGCTATACACTGATGAGAGCGTAATAAGGAACATATCCGCAACAGTCAAGAAGAAACTGATAGTAAGGAGCGACACGTCAAAGCTCATGGCCCCTGATAAAGCGCTTGATATAATAAAAACTATAGTGCCTGCTGAGGCAGTTGTAAGCAATGTGAATTTCATCTCGGAGTTTGGAGAAGTTTACATAGAAGCACTCAAGCCTGGACTTGTCATAGGGAAGAACGGCGCAACTCTGAAATCAATAGTCATAGAAACGAATTGGGTTCCAAAAGTGCTAAGAACTCCCACAATGAACAGCGATGTCATCAAGGGCGTAAGGCAGATGATAGTTAAGGAGAGCGCTTTCCGCAAAAAATTCCTTACGGCAGTAGGAAAGAAGATAAACACTCCTATAATGAAGAGCGAGTGGATAAGGGCGACTGCACTTGGAGGGTTCAAGGAAGTCGGGAGAAGCAGCATGCTTCTTGAGACAAACCACTCGAAGATAATAATAGATTGCGGCGTGAGCCCTGAGCCTAGCGTTAGAGGGGGCGACGCAAACAAGAATGATACTGACGAGAACAAGGCATTTCCATATTTGGACAGCGCCAACGTTACCATAAACGATATAGACGCAATAATACTTACGCACGCACACATGGACCACATCGGATTTGTTCCATATTTATTCAAGTTCGGCTACGAAGGCCCTGTGTACTGCACACCGCCAACCAGAGATCTTGCTGCATTGCTGCTCTTTGACTATATCAAGTTGGTGCAAAGGAGCGGAGGTACGCCGCTGTACGACGAGAAGGACGTACGAAAGATGCTGGTCCACATGATAACAAGGGACTATGGCGAAGTCACCAACGTGACTGATGAGATAAAGCTTACGTTCCACAATGCAGGACACATACTTGGCAGCTCAACACTGCACCTTCACATAGGCGAGGGAACTTACAACATAGTCCACACTGGAGATATGAAGTACGGGTTCACCAAGTTGCTTGACATGGCTGATACCAAGTACCCTAGGATAGATTCTTTGTTCATAGAAAGCACATACGGAGGTAATAATGACATAACTGCAAGGAGGCAGGATGCAGAAATAAACATCATGAACTCGATCAAGCGGACGATACAGGGCGGCGGCAAAGTGCTGATACCTCTTTTTGCCGTGGGGAGGAGCCAGGAACTAATGCTTGTAATGGAGAGCTACCTAACTGGAAATTCGGATTTCAAATTAGATGTCCCAATATATCTTGATGGGATGATACTGGAGGCAAGCGCAATACATACCGCATATCCTGAATACCTCAAGATGAATTTGGAGAGGAGGATACTCAACAACAGATCACCTTTCGAGAGCGAAATATTCGAAATTGCAAAAGGGGAGAGGAGCGAAATCCTTTCAAGAGGCCCTGCAGTCATTCTTGCAAGCGGAGGTATGCTTAACGGCGGAGCGAGCGTGGAATATTTCAAAGAGCTTGCACCTGATGCAAGGAACAAGATAATATTCGTAGGGTACAACAGCGCGTCTTCCATGGGGAGAAGAGTGCAGCATGGCGCTTCAGAGATAGTGCTTCCCGACAAGGAAGGCAAATTGGTGTCGATAGCGCCTAAGCTTCAGGTAGAGACTATAGATGGGTTCTCAGGACACAGCGATAGAAGGCAACTCGTTAGTTTTGTCGAGAACCTAAGACCGTCTCCAAAAAAGATATTCACTATGCACGGAGAGGAAACGAAATGCGAAGAGCTAGCAAGGGCCCTTGGGAACAGGATGAGGGTTGAATCAAGAGCTCCTATGGATCTGGATACGATGAGATTTAAGTAATCCTATCTATTATCTGTGCTTTCACGGATCCGTTGCACGTCTTATCTTAGCTGCACGTCCAATATAATTGTATCTTACTTAGTTATATCATGTTCAATGTGCTACTTGCAATACTTTTAGCATACACTGCGGTTTGGCTATCAATTAACTTGTATAATCTATACCCTCTATTGAACTATTACATGAAAAAAAATCAACATATAAAGAGAGCAGATGCATATAATCTGCCGCGCAATCTACCAAAGATATCAATATTACTACCTGCTTATCATGAGGAAAATGTGCTGCCTTTTAGCATAAAGAGGATATTTCAATCCGATTATCCGACTAATCTAATCGATGTGCTAGTGTTAACTGAAAAAGATGATATTGGTACAATCAATGTAGTCAAGAGTTTAACCGGTACCTATGGCATAAAACATCTGCGCGTCGAAGAGGAAGATTTGCCGCGCGGCAAGCCACGTGCGTTGAACTTCGGCCTAAAGCACGTGACAGGAAGCATAATCGGAGTCATAGATGCGGAGGATATAATTGATAGGAAACTGTTCAAGAAAGTAGTCTCGCTAATGAACTCCGGATGCGACGCTGTGCAGGGAGTCTTGGATATGACGAATGATCGTGATGGATTTACTAACATGCACCTCCGTGCGGAATACTGTTACTGGTATAGGACATACATGCCTGCACTTACATACTCAAATTTTCCTGTTCCGCTAGGTGGGACCACCAATTTCTTCAAAAAAGATATTCTAAGAGAGCTGAAAGGATGGGATCCTTACAACGTAACTGAAGATTTCGATCTTGGCATGCGTCTGTATAATGAGCATAAAAAAGTAGGAATCGCTTTCGATATGCTTGGAAAGCGAGAGAGCAAGAGCATATTCCATGACAAATACAATTTTTCAATGATGGACTCCGTTACATTGGAAGAGTCTCCGGCAACGTTTATGGGTTGGTTACGCCAAAGGACGAGATGGCAGAGGGGAAAGATACAGACTTTTAAGAAAATCTTAATCCATCCACCAAAAAACTTTCTAAATAAAATCCATTCCATGATGATGTCTCTTGTTCCCCATATGGGTCCCATAAACATTACAGGAGTAGTTTATTCCGTCTTAATCTTCTTCAGCGGCATCGCTTTACCATCATGGATTTATTACATATTCGGATTTAACATGTCTATGTTTGTGTTCTATTGTGTAATGCAAGGATATGGATATTTCAAAGCAGTGCATAAGACCAGGCGACATAGGCTTTTGAATGCGTTGTTTGTAGGCGCAACTACACCGATTTATTGGGTAATGCAGTGGATTGCAGATATGCGCGCAATCAAGCACGAATATTTAGGTACAAACATCTTCTGGGAAAAAACAGCTCATTCTGGAGTACACATTAAAAACAAATAGCGCTGCAAATTTTAATGTCTCATCCAAATGTTTCGAGTCTTGGCCAGTTTATCTTTGTTGATTCAGTATTTGTCTCCCTGACAAAGACCTCCGTGTTCTCCATAATCCTGCTAACGATAACGCACACCAATGCAGCTACTGAGCATATTACTATCCCTAAAAGGTATGTAGTGCCGCTAATCATGTATTCATAGCTCATTATAAGTATGAGTGCTCCACCTATTACCTCTCCTGTCTCGATGCTTCTTGCTGTGAATACCAATATTATAATCGCACCTATGAACGCAAGTACGGCGAGAATCATGTTAAGTATCGATATGGCATAAACGTAAGGCAATTGAGGTAGCTTGAGCAATGTCCCCAATCCTATGTTAGATGCTATGAAGGACGCCTGCTTGTATGTATAAATAAAGAGCAATACCGATATCATGAAGAAGAGGGCCACGGCTATTTGCAAAACGGCATTTATGTGGAAATTGCTTTGGAACGGCTCACGTATTGCAACTTTTCCAGAATCTGCAAGGCAATAATAACCGTCATCAAGTTCAACTATATCCGCAAAGCAGTATCCCATCTTGCAGTAATTGCACACTGCATATGCACCTCTCCAAGGGTGGGCAAGGCAAGTAAGGCTCTTCGCAAGCTCTATGCTTTCCTCTTTAGTAAGCTTCTTTCCAATCTCAGCGCGTTTTTGCTGCACTTCTTGTTGCTTCCCCCCATCATATGCGCTTACCTTGCCGCTATCTATGCTTGGCTTTCTTATGGGTTCTATTCTTTCGTTTTCCAAATCTGATCCAAGCAAGTTCGATAAAAACCCTACTTTCTTATGCTCATTTTGGATGCCTTCATCTGCTGAATTCAGCTGCTGAACAACCTGCTGGCTCTCAGTTTGCTGAGAATTTGAAGAAATGATGCTTGGAACTGGCTTGGCATTCTGGACAACTTTCTCTTCTTCTGCCGCCTTGCTCTCGCTGGGCTTTTGATTATCCTCTTTGCCCTTGCCACGAAGTTTGAACAAAAGAAGGTCGCTAGCTTCAGTCAATTATCTGCACCATCAATATCTGTTTTCCCTCTGGCTTGCTCTCTGGGCCTGTTCCTTCTTCTTCTCGAATATGCCCTTGTGCTTTCCGCAACTTATGCAGTAATAAACTTTTTTTCTCTCAAAGAATCTGATATCATTTTCCGTGTGCAAGTCTGTGCTTATGCTTATTCCTTTCTCATAGGCAACGGCCTTGTTCCTAGGTATCGATCTTCCGCAGTTGTCGCAGTATACAGTAGTTTCTTTTCCTCTCAAATGAACACCCAATTAGTTATTCGATTATAGATAAAGAAGTTAATATATAAAAGGATAATCTGATTTTCTGATATTTGGACCTCAGGGAGAGACATGGTTTATATATCTTTAAAGCCCAAAAATCAATAGCTAGCCGATTGAATGAAAATTTACATAATTAGCAATTCATACGATAAATCAGAATCCTTCGAGAATGCGCTCGAGAAGCTCGATGCAAACATAACTCTCAAGGAAGTCAGCAGTGATGAGAAGAAGATAGCTAATTTGGCATCAGCGGCGCTTGAGAGCAAGGCTCCAAATTTTGTGCTGGTATTTGTAAAGGACCCTATAGCTGCAAACATGTATCTAAACAAGCAGAGGAACATTAATTCCGCAGTGTGCAATTCCAACAGGGATTTTGAACTCGCACGCAAGAACAATATAAATGTAATAGTGGTTGGAGACGACCTCGATGATGCTGATGGGTTTGCAAAGATGCTAATGAGCAATGGTATGCAAAAAATGTCGCAAAAATCCAAACCTTCACAATCCAAGAACCAGGATCAAAAGCCAACCAACAATGATAAGGGCCAAGTCCGGGATCAAAAGCAGAAGGCAGAAGAAGATGAACAATCCGAGTCGCAAGATGACCAACTTCCAAAGAGACCTGGAATAATAGGGCATCTAAAGGATGCTTTGGGAATAATTGACAACTAACTGTGATTTTCTGGAACCAAAATGCGTAAAAATGATGTCATTGCTAATACCTTCCATACGTGCATCGGTGGCCGATGAACTTTACGGCAAATACAATTACAAGCAAGATGAGATAGCAAAAAGTCTGGGTATCGTTCAGGTTGCAGTAAGCAAATACGTCAACAACAAATGCTCCGAAAGAATGAAGAAAGTAAAGGATTTCATAAATGCAAACAAGTTAAACAGGGACATAATCGCTGCAATAATGGACAATAAGGGAAATGCCGAGATAAACATGCGCATAGAAGAATTATGCACCAACAAAAAATTGCTTGAGTTTGCAAGTTAAATGCACAAAATATTCAAAATTGAAAAATTAATGGGTAATTTAAATGGTAGAAGAACTAAATCCTTTCAAAATAGCACAAGAGCAACTCGATAGCGCCGCACAGATAATGGATCTTGACAAGCAGGCTCACGCAATACTAAGGGAACCTAAGCGTGTGCTTACTGTCAACATTCCTGTAAGGATGAGCAGCGGTGAGACTGAAGTATTCACTGGATTTAGGGTAAGATACAACGATGCCCGCGGACCTGCAAAAGGGGGGATAAGGTTCCATCCTCAAGAGAACGTAGACACTGTCAAGGCTCTTTCAGCATGGATGACCTGGAAGTGCTCATTGGCAGATATACCTTTCGGAGGAGGGAAGGGGGGAGTCATATGTGACACAAAAAAGATGGATAATCGTGAGCTTGAAGCGCTATCAAGGGGATATGCACGAGCATTAGGCACCGACATAGGTCCAGAAGTTGACATACCTGCTCCTGACGTTTACACGAATCCTCAGATAATGGCATGGATACTAGACGAATACATGAACATAACAAGGAAAAGCCAGTTTGGAACTATAACAGGAAAGCCTGTGGACTTGTGGGGAAGTGAGGGAAGAATGGACTCTACTGCCATGGGGGGAATATTTGTAATGCGAGAGGCGGCAAAGATGCTAAAACTCGATCCATCTACATCAACCATAGCTGTGCAGGGATTTGGAAACGCTGGGAAATTTGCATATACCTTATCAAAGAAAATATTTGGTGCAAAAGTCGTCGCGATAAGCGACTCTGAAGGCGCCATATACGATCCCGATGGGCTGGAGCTAGAAAAACTCGAGGCTGCAAAGGCAAATCACGGGACTGTGCAGGCATACGAGAGCAAGAATGCGCAAAAGCTTACCAACAAGCAGCTTCTTGAATTGAAGGTCGATATCTTGATACCATCAGCAATAGAAAATCAGATAAGGGGAGATAACGCAGATAAGATAAATACAAAGTTATTGCTCGAACTTGCAAACGGCCCAGTCACTCCAGAAGCAACAGATATACTGTTCCAAAAAGGCGTGCTTGACCTTCCAGACTTCCTTGTCAACTCCGGTGGGGTTATTGGATCCTACTTCGAGTGGACGCAAAACATAACTGGGTACTACTGGGATACTGACAGATTCTACGCTGAGCTCGACAAGAAGATAACAAAATCTTTCTATGACACGATCGCCATGCAGAAAACCTACGCTGACAAGGGAAAGAAGATAAACACAAGAATGGCAGCATACATAATAGCTGTTGACAGGGTTGCAAGAGCCATGAAAGCCAGAGGATGGTACTAAAAGGTTTTCAAATGAAACTAAGCAAGAAACAAATGTTATTGGCCGGCGCAGCCATAGTGATAGTAGTTGCAATAGCGCTAATATATCTGGCAACAGGTTCGAATGCCGCTGCGCTTCTCAAATACGACGGCCAGCAAATACCTGCAAGCATGTATTCGCAATTCAACATATCTAATTCGAATCTTCAATACATCGGGATAGGTTCTGCAGGCAACTATCCAACCAAGATATCAAGTGCAAATAATCTAACTGTGGGTGGCAAACCTGCAGTGGTGTATCAGGGAGCAGAATTCTGCCCTTTCTGTGCTGCAGAAAGGTGGCCTATGATAATCGCGCTGTCTAGATTCGGTACATTTTCAGGGCTAAAGTACATGTCATCTGATCCCAACGACCCCGCATTTCCAAACACGCCTACCTTCTCTTTTGCGAATGCCACATATTCAAGCCCTTACATATCTTTTGTAAGCGTGGAATTCGAGAACCAAACTGGTTCACCTCTTCAGACTCCTACGCCGCTTGAGCGTGCACTTGCGGCAAAATACAATTCTGGTGGCGGCATACCTTTCATAGTCTTTGCAAACCAGTCATACATCGAAGGCGCGACGTACTCTCCACAAGTGCTCTATAACATGGACTGGAACCAAGTATTCGCGCAGCTTGAGAATCCAAACTCGAGCGTATCAGAGGCGATACTCGGATCTGCAAATCTGATAACTGCGCAAATCTGCAAGGCTGACAACAACCAGCCTGCAAATGTGTGTGATCAGACGTACATAAAGCAGATACAAAAGCTAACATAGCGCGGTGTTGAAACGAGAGGAATGGAAAAAAACCTAAAAAATGCCATGATTGCGATATCTCTGGTAGGGTTTGTTATCTCACTGTATCTCACTGCCTACCATTATGCCGGGATACCGCTTATCTGCCAAAACAGCGGCATTATTAATTGCGCAAATGTTCTAAACAGTCAGTATGCGTACATCCTCGGAATTCCTGTGGCTCTTTTGGGGCTTGCATTCTTCATAGTGGAGATTGCTCTTGTAATGCATTGGAAAGAGAGAGGCATGATGCTCCTGTGGAACATGCTGGGTCTTGGTTTTGTGATATATTTCCTCTATGCTGAGTATTCGATCGGGAACATCTGTGAGTACTGCACAATCGTTCACTTGGCAGTCATATCCCTACTGCTTTTATCTGCATATAACTTTGCAAAGAGCTAAGTCATCAAAGTGGGCACCATGCTGTACGTCAAAACAAAAATTCGCCCAAGCAAAATACACGGAAATGGTTTATTTGCAGACCAGCCTATAATGAAGGGCGCAGTAATATGGAAATTCACTGCTGGTTTCGATCAGAAATTCAATGGCAATCAGATCCTGAAATTGCCTTCATTGGCGCAGATATATCTCTCGAAGCACGCGTATCGTAGCAAGAAGAGCAAACTCTGCATCCTGCCGACTGATGATGCAAAATACTTCAATCATTCTGTCCATCCAAATTCTATTTCGCAATACAAGAAAGGAGAAAACGAAGATGTAACATATGCTATCAGGAACATAAAAACAGGGAGGAGATAACAATCGACTATTCTTCGTTCGAGGATTATCGTGGAAGTGGCGCCAATGTGCTAGTCAGCATCTTCGAGAAGTACAATTTGAATGATGAAATCGACCCGCGCTTAAAGAAGGCTGCTACAAAGCGCAAAAGATAGAATCGTGTAAATCATGCATTTGCCTTTAATGCCTTTAGCATCCTTTCAATGTTCATGGTGTTTATCACGTCCTTCTTTTCAAGCCAACCTCTGCGTGCAGTGCCTATTCCATATCTTATGAAATCAAAATTAGACGCCCTGTGCGCATCTGTGTCGATGGCGAACTTTAGTCCGTAACTCTTCGCCTTACGTATATTCTCGTCGTTGAGATCGAGCCTATCTGGATATGCGTCTATCTCCATGACTACATCGTTGTCTTTTGCGACTTCAAATATTTTATCCAAATCAAGTTGCAGGGGTTCCCTTGCGTTTATGAGCCTTCCAGTAGGGTGCGCCCATATACCAACGCGTCCGCTGGAAAGCGCAGTTATGACTCTCTTCGTCATGCTTTCCCTATCCATATTCCTGTTGCCATGTACTGTGGCAAGCACATAATCCATCTCATCAAGTGTCTTATTAGAAAGGTCCAAACTGCCATCTTTCAAAATATCTACTTCTCCGCTCTTTAGGATCCGGATTCTCCCTTCAAGTTTCTCGTTTAGCCTGTCTATCTCCTTGAAGTACTCCATAAACTTGGCATCGTCCATGCCATGAGCCACAAACTCGCTTTGCGAATGATCGGATATCCCAATATATTTCATGCCGATTTTTTCTGCATAGCTTGCCATTTCTTCAATTTTTTCAGCGCCGTCGCTATGGGTGGTGTGCACATGAAGGTCTCCAACAACATCTCCATATCTTATGAGCTTGGGGAGCATGTGTTTGATGGCAAGTTCTATCTCCCCAATATTCTCCCTCATTTCAGGTTCAATATAATCCATTCCAATGCGTTTGTAAATCTCCTCCTCGCTCTCGCTTGCTATAGCTTTTCCCTTCTTATCGAACAATCCATACTCGCTTAGGCTAAATCCTTTCTTAATTGCAATTTGCCTCATCTTCACTCCATGGCTTTTGCTTCCTGTGAAATACTGCATGGCTGAACCAAAGCTGTTTTGCTCAACAACACGTATATCACAGCTTGTGCCAATTGTGAGCCAGAAAGTTGCCTTGGTCTCTCCCATAGCAATTACCGAGTCAACTTCGTCGAGATTTGCTGCAAACTCCATCACTTTTTTAGGTTCGCTTGAGATGACCAGTATATCTATATCGCCTATCGTCTCGCGCATCCTGCGCAACGAACCTGCTACCTCAACCCTATATGCAAGTTTCGATTTGCGCAACTTCGTCGCAATCGATTCGGCTTCTGGAAGCGCTTGCCCTAACGTGAGCCTCCCCTTGCTTGATTCAAGGAAACCAAGGGCCTTTTCCATTTCTGCCTCACTCTTTTCTCCAAAACCCTCAAGCTTCATTATCCTATGGCTCGATATCGCCTTCTTTAGGCTTTCCAAATCAGTTATTCCAAGCTTTCTATACAGTTTGATTATCTTTTTTGGTCCAAGCCCCTGCACTTTGGTTAGCCCCTTGAAATCGACAGGGTATTTTTTCTTGAGCTCATCATACTTGCGCATCTTCCCTGTTTCTATAAATTCCTTTATCTTCGCTCCAATTCCCTCTCCAACTCCGGATATTTCCTTGAGCCCTTCCATTCCCCTGTTTCTCAAGATGTCTGCAACATCCTCCTGGAGCGTTTCTATGCTAAGTGCAGCCCTGCGATAAGCGCGCACTTCAAAGTGCCTATCTCCTGGCTCAAGTTCAATCATGCTCGCTATCTCTTCAAGCATATCTGCGATTGCCTTGTTTTGCATGATTGCTTTTGAAATTAAAAATATAAGAAATCTTCAGGTTAGCACCGCCTATGAAATGAATCGGGAGGAACAAGAAATGGGCAGTAGAAAGGTATTTTAGCCTTATAGCCCTAAATAACACTAATCAGTGCATGAATATGGCATATGAATACACAACGGACAACAGCAGCGTGAATGAATATGATATGTTCAGGCCGCAAATAGGCGTAGTCGGAGTGGGCGGAGGCGGAAATAATACCGTGACAAGGCTCGCAAACCTAAACATACAAGGGGCTATGCTATTCGCATTCAACACTGACAAGAAACAGCTAAATTCCATTACGGGCAACATAAAGAAAATAAGCCTTGGCGAGTCCATAACGTATGGTTTGGGTGCCGGAGGATATCCCGAAGTGGGGGAAAAAGCCGCAGCACTTTCAAGGGATAAAATATCAGATATGCTAAACGGTATAAACCTGCTCTTCTTGACCGCCGGAATGGGCGGAGGCACAGGAACAGGTGCGGCTCCTGTAGTTGCTGAGATAGCAAAGGACGTAGGCGCAATAGTCGTGGGCGTGGTAACAATACCCTTTGCCCTAGAACGGGTAAGGCTCGACGTAGCAAAAAGAGGGATAGAGAAACTCCGCCCGCATGTCGATACCTTGATAGTAATTGACAATCAGCGGCTAGTATCTCTATATCCTAATGTAAGGATAGAGCAGGCATTCATGATGGCCGATGAGATAACTGCAAAAGCCGTTCGCGGAATAACAGAAACGATAACCCAACCAAGCATGATAAACATAGACTTTGCCGACGTGAGGAACATAATGTCATCCGGAGGGCTTGCAGTAATAAGCGTAGGTACGGGGGAGGGAACAGATAGGATAGACCAAGTTGTAAAGGAGACGCTAAGGAACAAACTACTCGATGTTAATTACGAAGGCGCAACCGGCGCTCTCTTCCATATAACTGGAGGTCCTGATCTGACATTGGGCGATGCGAACACCATAGGAGAAAAACTAACCGAATCAATTTCGCAGAATGCGAGCGTAACATGGGGAGCGCGAATGGACCCAAACTATAATGGGAAAGTTGAAGTTATAGCGATATTCACTGGAGTTCAAAACACCTTTTCAGGAAATCATATCGACAATGAAGAAGAGAGATCAGAATTCTCTCTTGGCAGCATGTGATTGCACATAGTGCCGAATTAGGTTGCCTGAACGTAGCTTTTTTTCAAGATGTCAAAGGCACTGGATAAAATTTAATGCCAGCGTGCAACTCAAAGCTTCATGCACGTTCTACTACTGTTGATCCGCCATTGCCTTTGTCCCTTGCAAGTACGTATATATTTGAATTCACAGACTGCTTGAGCAATTCATCATGAGTTATTATAAATATCTGGTCGACTATTTTCGGGAGTTTGTCATTGAATAATTCAACAAATCTCTTTATCCCGTCCTCATCTATGTTATGCGTAGGTTCGTCTAGTATTATCCACTTCAAGTTTGGTACAAGCACCATGCTAAATGCCACCCTAAGCGCAAGGCACGCCGTGCTCCTCTCCCCTCCGCTTGCTATCCCATCAACCTCCTGCCAGACGTCCTTACCTTCTCTATTAACAAGGACATTAAGTACATAATCGTCTGTTGCAGCATCAAGCATTATGCTCTTGTAATCCCCGTAAGGATACATATCTGGCCACATCTCCTGCATCACGTCGTTTATGCTCTTTACAAGCCTGTTCCTAAGGATGAGTTTTGTCTCGTCAAGAGCCCCCCTGAACTTCAAGAGATTGTGCATAACGAACTCCTTTTGTTTTATATCCTTATTCATCCTCTCTATCGCATCTATTTGCACTCTCTTGTCCTCCATCTGCACCTTCTTGTCATGGATATATTTTGCGTGAGCTTCAATTTGTGCATTAATGCTACTAGATTTTGATCGCATATCAACAAAATCGGCCTGCAGAATCTCTATCTCCTTAGCATCAACTTTTATCAGGTCAAATTCTGCTTCTCTATCTTTCCTACTTGCATCAAAAGCAAGTATATCCTTTAGGTATCCCTCTTTTCTTGCCAATTCCTCGTTTGCCCTGTTCAAATTCGCTGCTTCGACACTAACTTTCTCTGTCTCATGCCTTATGGCATCCAGCTCCAATCTGGACGCATCTAAGGCGGCTTTGGCATTTTCCTTTTCGGCAATGCTGCTTGCTTTCAACTTATCTATGTTCTCGTAATCCTTAATTCTGGAAGACAGTACTACAAGCTCGTTTATCTCCTCGAGTGCAGATTTCGCCTTCTCCCGCTTTTTAGCAAGCGCGTTTTCAATCTCTTTCATTTTTTTAGAAAGCTCGCTTGCGTTTTTCTGCCGCTCTTCTATAAGCCTTTCATGAAGATCGCCTGCAATATCTCGTTCACAAACTGGGCATTTTCCAACATGCACTCTTAGTTCATTAAGCCATTTTTCAGTATTCTTCATTTCGGAAGCGTTGGTGAGGAATTCTGTTTCAATACGCTGAAGGTCTTTTGCAAGCAAATCATATTCGCCCTTCAACTTGTCCAAGTCTCTTCCTCCAATCCTCTTGAGTATCGCATCCCTCTCCAAAATCCTTTTTTCAAGCTGTTGCACTTCAGAACCTGCTTTGGAGAATCTCATTTGGAGCGTCTTTTCAAAATCCGATGATCCTTTTTCACGATCCTTTAGCTCCTTTAGCTTCATTTCAGCATTTTTTATTGCAGTCCCTATATCTTCTCGTTTGCCCAAATTCTTTTCTTCTATCTTCCGTATCTCCAATGTTGCATATTCTGTTTTGCTCCTCAGCTCGGCAATCTCTTTTGATAATATGCCTTTTTTTGCTTCCTGATTTCGCATCTCTTTTATGCGCGATTCCAATGTTTTCACTGATCCGTCGACCAAAACCAACTCTGCAACCAGCTTACTCCTTTCAACCTCCAACTTCTCGCATTCAAGCGCCAATCCTTGCAGCTGGTTCTTAATCCCATCAACGTCAAGTTGGATAGCGTCCTTTTTCTGATTGCTAATCATATCCTTTACTTTGTTTATCAAAGACCCTGCATTGTCACTTGCAAGTGCAAATTTGTCAAGCCCTAAAAGTGCATCCATCTGATCTTTTCTATCTTTTGCTTTAAGCTCCAAAAAATAGTCAAGCCTATTCTGTTCCGAATATACTGCTCTTGCAAAAAGATCATAGTCCACTTTCAGTATCCTTTCAACCTCCTCATTTACTCTCTCTGGCTGTGATTGGAGATATTCATTGTTCTTAGTCAGTTTCGCCTTTGTGCTGCCATTAAGAAAAACCTCCCTTTCTACGCTGTAAATATCGCCTTCTGCGGTGAAGGTGACCTTTACTGCAGCCTCTCTCTCCTGTTTTGGCCTATTCTTTATTATCTCAGAGAGTTTCACCCTTTTTTGCTTAACTAAAGGAAATGTACCGAACAACCCATAGCATATCGCGTCTATTGTGGAGCTTTTTCCGGCCCCCATCTCTCCGACAATTATATTCGTGCCTTTTGAGAACTCGATTTTTGTATCCTCATGGGTCTTCCAGTTCCTCATCTCAATTGAGTTTATCATAGGAATCGCAGTAGATATCATATAGTTTGAAACAAAAAGATAAAAATATGCTTCAATTGGTTATCTGCCTCACTAATATCAATATTTCTACGTATCCAATGGCACTAAAATAGGAAACTACCTTTCAATTCTTAGGGTGAGGAGAGGTGCAGAAATTACTTCTTTAACCAACAGTGCCTTCTTTTTACCGGTCTCGCATATTCTAACTTTGTATCTCCTTCCAAAAATTATATTATCAATGCTTACTAATCCATTCTCGTCTGTGGCCAAATCGCAGATTCTTTCCCAAACATAATCTAGTGAAACTTTAAGATCTTGAATAGGCATATCCTCAGAATCAACAACATGTATTTTCATATTTGACGCATATGCTTGTTTTTTGGGCATCACCATTTTTGTCACATCCATCCCATCCACATAACTGAAGTCATTTGTAATTATGAATGCAGGGTCCATTACACGCGTTCCTTTAATTGTCTTTTCAACCAAGCTAACTGCACAAGTCCTCTGTTCAGTGTTCTTTAGCCTGTTGATTACCTGCTCCATGTAAATCTCCGAAAATCCCAAATCCGAAAAAGCATATTTTGCTATATCGTTGCTCTGTCTGAAATACATCTTGTTTTGGCACAATCTCCGTATGCTCGGATTGATGTCAGTAACATTGTGCGTTACAAGCATGAGCCCTACCCCTTTTTTCCTAAAATCTTGTATACGTTGTTTAAGGTCCAATGTTGCTCCTGATATTTCATCTTGTGAAAATATGAGCTGGGCTTCCTCTATTAGGATAAGCATCCTCAGCTCATTGTCACCAAATGTATCTAGTTCGTCGCTGAAGCTGTAAACCTGGTTTAATATCAATCCGTAAAAGAGCGGCTTCATGCTATTGCTCACGCATGAGAGGTCAAAAATCACTCCACTATCGAGAAATCTCCTAAAACTCTCGCCCTTTGTCGAAGAAAACTCTTCCCTGAATAGAAGAAGCCTAAGGCCTTCAAGTGCAGCTCGTATATTTTCGCCATGTTTTGTGTACTTCACTCCTACATTCGTTTCCTTCCCATGATACTCTATTATGGATCTCTCAATAGCATCATACACATCCAAAGGGTCTGGGGTTCTTGTGATAGAATATACTTTTCTGAACGCAGCAAGTAAGCATTTTTCTAACGAATTTTTATATGGTCCTGCATTTGATGAAGAAGCTATAAGAACTGCCAAATTCTCATAAAATTTTTCTATATTTATTTTGGATGCACATTCAAAGAAATTTATTGCAACATTCGATCCATAAGGCTGCACATATTCAAAATGGTTCTCCGCTGCTACACCAAACCATTCATTGGTTGGGGTTATCGCAATTATGCGTGTATTGCCTGCGCCACAAAGTTTAACCTGCTTGCAAATACTCATAGCCTCCATAGTCTTTCCGCTGCCTGGCAATCCTGTTATAAGACACCCTAAATTTAACGCAGTGTTCATAATCCTAACCTGCATATCTGTATTTTTTACCGATTCCTCCAGGACCTTCCCAATAATTATATTGCCAGGCGCAGAAATGGAAATGCCTGTTTTCACGTTCGGGCCTTTTTGTATGTTTTCTGAAAATGATAGCATGTGGAGGATTTTTTTCATGCTATATGGCAACGCATCTATTTTTTCAGATGCATTGTAAATGCTCTCAAAATCCCCATCATGCATCCTAATTTTCTCGATAATCAATAATTTTGATTTCAAATAGTTCAAAACTCTCTCGTTGTCATCGCAAACAATTAACACTTTGTAGCAAAAACCGTTGGATATAACTATATCGTCCAGCGTATCAAGAACCGAGACAAGTACTTTCTTTTCTTCAGAATCATAATAATTTTCCATCTGAACTGCACTAGTCAAAGAATAGGACAGCGATCTATCTCCATGGCTCCTTGTTTGGCGCGTCTCTTTTGTGCTCAGCAAGTGTTCAATCCTTGTTTTGAGCGCGCTGATCGTACTTATTCCTATTGGGTTGAAACATATGCAGATTCCGTCTTGCGATTCCCGTAATATTTTGTATAAATCTCCAAATACCCTGAAATTCTCTCTCTCCTCAAAAGACACTGGTTCGTTATACAAGAAGGCGACAATTCCTACAGGTCTGCTAAATCCCACTTTTTCATCGAAATCTACAAATTCGAGACCAGGCAACGCATTATTTATCTGTGTAAGGGATTTTTGACTGGCTGCGACAAGCGTCTTGGCCCTTCCAACATCATGCCATATTAAAAATTTTTCCTGCGACAAAGCCGTTATAAATACTGACCTATCCATCTCAAGCGGCACTTGGGATACAGATACTAGTTTTATGCCGTCCATCGCCTACACCAGAACCCCTATGGTAATAATTATTATCCCCAAAATGAGAAGAAAACTAATACGCCTAAAATCAACAATGAAATAATTTTTTCGCTGTTCCCTAACAATATGGAGGTATCCTATAATGGTAAATACTCCAGCAAAAATCCCAAAAACTAAATATGCTTCAACTCGAAAGAATGACAATGCCCATAAAGTCACCATCCCCACAAATAAGCACAATCCCGTAAGTGCCATTTTGTAGTTCCTTCCATCATTATGTCTATATATCTCGTTAAGCCTTAGCATAAAACCACAAATATATTGATAACGAAATGAATGTCAAAATCAACATGCCATTTACAAAGCCTCTCAGTTTTTCTGCAGCCTTTGAATCTCCCTTTCCATTAAACAATAACTGTGCAACAAAGATTGAAATTGCAACACAGCTGATAAATGCACTTGCCTTTATGAAATTTATCATATCCAAATCCATACTTGCGTTCATTTCATCACCATTATATTTACGTTAGGGTCTTGAAGAAGCATGAGCATCAAACCAGAATTTTCAGAATACTTGCTAATCTCACAGATCATATCTGAACTTTCGAAGAGTGCTATAGTGGCGTTTTTATTTTGGCTAAAAGAACCTCCTAATAATCTGTATCTGCTGGAAATATTTGACAAATCAAAAATTCCCAACTCTTTTGCCCCTTTGTCTACTATACTATTCTTCGCATCAGCTACCACGAACTTACCATTTACTATAAATTCATCATATACCGTATCGCCAATCACGCAAGATCTGAAATCTAATCCCCTGCAGACATAATTGCTCCAGTACGATGAATCATTTAAATCTCCAACATGCCAGTAAATTGTAGCCAAATCATCTAACCTATCTGTACCTGTCAATTTAATGTTCTCAACCCCAACGGAATCATGTTCAATGAGCGCATGTTTAGGTTCACCACATTCGTTTGGCTGACGCTTATCATCTATATAAATTTTTACCGTATTCTTTCTCAGGTTCAACTTCACCAATCCATACATAAATAATGCGCCCAAAGCTACTGGCGCTAATGATTCTATCTCAATTAGTCCAACTTCGTTCAAATGCTCACCACCGAAAATCTGTCTTTTTCAATAAGTGTCAATTTGTATCCTCTGCTTCCAACTCTTGATATTGCTGCGTCCAAATACTTGTTGTCTATGCCATACTTCAAAAATGCATCTGAAAAAGCTGCTGTTCTGTTAAGTCCTTCAGATATCAAAATCCCGGATGTGATATCTACCAATGTGTCATAAGTGTTTGAAATTTCCAGTTCAAGCTCTGCATTCCTCCTGCGCAACTCGTTTATTCTCTTCGCAAGTATTATATCAGAATAATTGCGTTTCATGTCCTTTGTTGTAATCGAACTGTGCCTCTCAATGGCCGCTTTGTTCATTTCGTATGCTATGTACGGATACATACTATCAAGACGCACTTCATAGTGGTTTTTGAGTATTGCGCATACGCCCATTGAAATATTCAAGGCGCTTCTCATGTCATACAATGGGCTCTCATTAGAACGGATATCGAAAATTATGCCCTCTTTGGAAAGCTCAATTCCATAAACGGAGTTCACCGTTGATCCTAATTTCAATGCGTACTTCAATATTGTGCCACGCCGGATTGCCTTGAAATGAGGGTAACTTGTCAAAGTCCTGTCCACCTCTCTCAAGCTTGTTTTGAGCCTTGCCAATATCGGCATTCTCATCAAAATTGTCTGCTCGCATGTCTTTTTCATGGTATGCCCCATTAATCCGATCCGCTTACAACTACTGCAAACGCATCTGCAATATCAAAATCCCTAAAACCCAATTCTCGCAGTTTACACAGTACCTCTCTCCTATCCGCACCCATCTCCAAAAGCGTCGCGATCAATTTGCTTAGTACTATCGATCCCTTTCTGTCCACGTCAAGCCTCAAGTCCGCAAGGTTGCCGCTTCCTATGTCGAGCCCACCAATCGCCCTATAAAATTCATTTTCCTCTATATCCAAGCACTCTCCGCCCAAACCGATTTTTATTGTCTTGTCCAATCTAACACCATCTATTTTAGCTATCACAAAACAGGATCTCTTTTTGGCCTTGTTTAGTTGAATAAGCATACATCTGCCCTGTTCAAAATTCTGGACGTCCCTGGCCTGCTCAGTATAAATTCCGTAATCGCTTACCAAATCATCCAAATTCTTACTGTTTTGTAGCCTGAATACAAAAATTGTCCCGATGTTTTGTAGAAAATCCTTTTCAACGTCATTTATCATCTGCGAAGCCAGCACAATCCCAACTCCGTATTTTCTGCCCTCCCTAATTATGGTCTCTAAAACATCATTATCCTTAAGTATCTTCCATGCCTCATCTAGGAAAACAAATATCCTGCTATGCCCGTTTGCATCAAATCTGCGCATTTTTAGTACAATCTCATTCAATGCCGCAGTTGCAATCTCAACTTTCCTTCCTTCCGGTTCATTGGACAAATCCATGTAAACTATGCCTTCAGGCAAACGGGCAATTGCGCTATGTGCGTTTTCGTAATTAGCCCTCGTACAAAAAGCAAGTGTTGCAAGTTCTCTATATTCTCCTGTAAAATCCACCACAAGTATCCCAAGTTCTCCAATCAACGCCATTCTCAGCATCATGCTCTTCATTAGGTAGCTCTTTCCGCTCCCCGTTATTCCGACTGCAAATATATGCGGGTTAATCGCTTTCGACGGATCCAAAAATATGGGCGTAGACAATCTTTCAGATTTCCCAACATATATTCCGTTTTCAGCTGCCACTGCGATTTGGTCTACTGAAGGCTCTTCATTTGCGTATATGCTGAACATTTTGGATAGCATTCTAGACCCAATAATGAATCTCTCATCGCGTACACTTTTAAAGTAAATCAAGTATATCCTCCCCAGTTGCTATTACATAATCGAGCTTGAACGACGAAGCTACGAGATTGGCTATCTGTTCCAATTGCCTAAACGACATACGGGCAGCTTCTGCCTCCGTCTCTCCAGAGGCAAAGCTCTTCAGCTTCACGAGCGCTTCAATAGGCTCGTCGCCTTCTGATATTATGGATATCTCGTTTTCTATGGCGCGTATTTGCCTTTTTATCATACTTGCACTCTTGTAATCCGGACCATCAGAGCGTGAAAGTTCCAGCTCTTTCATTCTCCTTCTGGTCTCCAAAGACTCAATCACTTTTTTCCTGTCGAGTTTCCTTACAGATATGCTGAACTCAAACGGTATCTTGATCTTGTCTAACAATTCCTCAAATATCCTGCTCTGGCCTTCTATCTTGGAGTTAGGTTTCAGTACAGCCACAGAAACGCTGTTATACATGGAACCATTTCTCTTGATTGCAGAATGCGTGCTTCCGCTAACATGGTATCCGCCACAAATCTCAATGACACGCAGTCTCTTCATAGCTACCGAGTTGATGATATGTCCCGAATTCATGTACGCTACGGATAGAAATGCCAATGTTGCAACTACTATTATTCCAAGCAAATTGTAGCTTAGTAACGAAAGCGCAAGCACCCCTATTGAAACTGCGTATATCATATATGCGTAAATCCTGTTATTGCTCCGCGGATCATCCATATAATCACAAAATTCTAAATTTACCGAAATACGCTTCGGATCCAAATACACCTGCAAATTCTCTGATGGATATCCCTGTAACTACCAAATTGAAAATCGGCAATACGAAAACCTGGATAATAAGTCCTGATATCGTATTGAAGAGTGGGTCAAGCATATTTGAAATCGATGAGGATAGTGACGATACGCTGTTAGTTATGGCGCTCAAGGTTCCAGTGCTTTCAAGTGTGTTTGTGCCAACCGTCCCTATATACTGATTCTTCGCTGACTGTGCGCTGAAAGTTATCTCGGAAAGATTTGCTTGACTGCTCCCTACATTATACTGGCTTACCATCATAGCATCGAAAAGATACGATAGCGGGAAGACGACATACATCCCTATAGAAAGGGCTATGAAAAAACCACCGAGTTTCCTAGTCGGATAAAAAGTCCTTAGCAACAACCCTATCGGAAGCACAAGCGTAGTTGCAGTAAGAGCCACAAAAGAAAGGAGCGAAGATTCTATAGATATACCTACCATTATCGCAATCAGTGCGGATATGGCATACTGTATCTCGTTCAAAAACGGCTGCATCACACCAGCAAACGAGAGCGATACGATGACCAAACTTATCTTTATCCCAGCAAGTATGCCTAGTACTGAATTCAATGCAACCAAAGATGCAAGGAAACCTGTAGATATTGTCATCAGCGAATCATAACTTCTGTTCATGAATGTGTATTGCTTTGGCCCATTTAGGTAGTTCGATGCAAAACAAAGTGCTGCATTGTTTTGCATCATTGCCTGGCAGGAAAACGATGTTCCATTGCTCAGCGTAACTGCATTGACAAGACTCGATACTGCTCCTCCGTTTGCAAAGAGCAAGAGGAAAGATCCTAGTAGCACGCCGCTAATAACTGATTGATAAATCTCAGATCTCCCGAACTCCTTTATCTTCCTATCGTCCAAGGCATATCCTATTCCAAGGACCATTCCGCTTATGGTTATCATTATTGCTATTATGATAACTCCTATCTGGAATCCGTAGAGGCCGAATGGGTCTATTTGCATTGGCTCACGTCGTTGCGTTTGACATCGTCAAGTTGGAGAGCAGGTGCGTTGATGCCAATGCAAATGTGTTAGACGTAACTGAGAGTATCGCAACGATTACTGCGCCTATTATTATATTTATTGAAGTCGTGTGGAAACTTGCTTTCTTCTCTGGCGTCATAAGCTGCCCCACGGCATAAAATATGCCTGCAATAATGAAGAGCACGCCGCTTAGGATAGGTCCCACCTGCATCAGAATCTGTTGCACTGAAGAGAGGCTGCCAGTCAGGCTATTCATTAAGAAGAATCCTAAAGGCAACAAACCCAACAATGCATGGCTTCGATAAAAACTGCTGGCTATCCATCTTTCGGTGTCTATAAGGCGTGTGCTCATATACTCATCCATTTACTTAAGTATATGATTTTATACCTAAATATATATTTAAATGTTTCTGTTTTCCCACCATCTAATGCTTGTCCAACATTACGAACTAAGATCAATATTTATTTGTTGGTTTGCAGAATATTAGCGCATGCAGGGGTGGCAGAGCTTGGCCAAATGCGACGGCTTCAGGGGTCGTTTCCTTTAGTGGATGCGCGAGTTCAAATCTCGTCCCCTGCATCGAACAGCATAAATCCGATATTATTTCGAGAATTACTCGTTTTTACAGGCATATCTCCTATTACAGTTATCAACTCTTCTACAAAGTCTATCTTGCCACTATCTGAAAATTATTCTGCGCGAAACCATCCTGTAATAGCCCCTATAATCCATGCAATAGCCAATATCTGGAACGGCGTAGTTGACTTCTTCAACCATCTCTGATCAGAATTTGGGCTACTAATTGCATATTTAAACCTTTTTGGCAAATAGTATCTATGCTGCTTTTTCTCTTGAAAATAGCAATATGCGAATTAGAATGATAAGATGGCTTTCAAACTGCCTAACATATACGCGAACAGGAATCTAAAGCATTTGATAGCCGTGCCTATCATCCTCTTGGTGCTCGGCCTATACTTTTCCACCCAGATACACTTCGATTCAACGCTCAGCGGCGGCGTGAGCATACTGCTTGAGACAAATTCAACCATAAGCCCTTCGCAGTTCGCAAGCATGCTAACTTCAAAACTGGGCGTTTCGGAGCCCGATGTCGTTGCGAGTCCTGGAGGTTACGAGATAACAATAACTGAGAACCAGAGCCTATCAAATGCGCAGAACTATCTGATATCATTCTACCAGTTCCAGGCAAATTACTCGTCTTTCCAGTTCAATGCGACAACCGACCAAATAGGCCTTGAACACAGTCCTAACAACGAGACTCTCCAAATGGGCCTGGAAAAGGCAAGCGCAGGTATGAATGCAAGCTCCGGAAAGATGGCACAATACCTGAACTTGGAACTTAGTACTCTAAAGCCACTAATAGGCCAAAGGGCATACAATGCCAGCGATATTGCAGGCATGGGGGTCGTAGCAAACAATGCGTATACAAATGCAAGCACTATCTATCAATCAAAAGTGGTCAGTGCGCTTCAAGCAATAGTCCCATTCAAGTCCTATTCATACCAACAGATCTCGCCGACCCTAAGCTCTTACTTCCTTGGCCAAATAGAATACATAATAGTCGTGGCGTTCCTGCTTATCTCCATAGTTGTTTTCGTGATATTTCGGTCAGTAGTGCCTTCGTTCTCAGTGGTCTTCGGGGCAGGAAACGACATAATAATTGCGCTTGGATTCATGGGCCTGCTCAAAATACCTCTTGGGCTTGCAAGCCTCGGAGGCCTGCTCATGCTTATAGGATATTCCATAGACACCGACATGCTCTCCGCAGTCAGGATACTAAAGAGGCACGACGGTACAGCAGAGGATCGCGCTTATTCCGCATTTAGGACTGGGACAACAATGACATTCACCGCAATACTCTCATTTGGCATATTATTCATAGTATCTTTAATCGCGTACGTGCCTACGTACTACGAAATATCCGGTGTAGTGCTATTTGGGCTCATAGGCGACTTGTTCACGACATGGCTTGGCAACACGTCAATGATACTTATGTATAAAAAGAAGAAGGATGGTAGGTAATGGCATTAAGGGAATACGTATTTGACAGGAGAATTCTTCTGCTGATAGTGATAATAGCAGCGCTCGCCACACTCGACATAGTATACGGAATACACTACGGTATAGAATTCATAGGAGGAACGCAAATACCCGTCACGCTCGCCACTGCTGTTAACCCTCAGCAAATGAGCAACCTCACAAGCATATTGCAGCAAAGAGTCTCTACATTCGGGCTCAAAGAAGTTACTATAGAGGGCATAGGCAATGACCAGATATACGTGATAATACCAAGCGTGTCTGGACCTGAAATAAATTCCACTATAAACATAATCGACAGCCAGGGCGTATTTGAGGGAATAGTGTCTGGCAAGGACGCCCTCAATGGATCATCCATACTAAGCGGCAGCATAGGTGCTGTGCCAGCTACACAGATAGGCACAAACGTGTCGTGGGCCGTCAATTTCTACGTCACTACCAAGGGCGCAAAGCATTTCGGCAGCACAGTGTTTGGCCAGGCAAATCAACCAATATACATGTTTTTGGACAGGCCAACAAGGGCCATAGTCCTAATCAACTCCTCGCTGCTAAGCGCTGCGCAAAGCGCCCAGCTTGGCACCAATTCCCAATCTACTGAACTTTCCGCAATCGCAACTGCTACATCCTTTGGAAATCAGACAATACCTGTCGAGGTCCTAAACCCTGCTGCAAGCAATTGGAATGCTATAGAGCCATTCTTCAAACTGCACAATGCAACCTACAAAGAGGTTATACTTGCAAGCTCGACCCCACAGAGCATAAAATCTAAGCTTCTGGAACTGAATTATACATTGTCCCAAATTAGCAATGCAAACATGACTCCACAATTCGGAAGCACAGGCCAGCTATCGCAAAACATCTTTGTTTCTACGTGGCCTGCAATTGGCCTCCTTTCGGCTCCAGTGCTAAGCCCAGAAATAACGAACGGGTCTGCGGGCCTTAGCTATCAAATAAGCGGATACGCGCCAGCCTCCCTAAGCCTGCAAGCAAAGGCTTCTTTTGCAAACAACCAGTCAAAAACAATCGCAAGCATATTAAGCGGGGGGGCATTGCCCGTCCATGTCATAGTGAATACGCCTACGACGATAAAGCCTACTTTGGGATCGCAATTCCTATTGATAAGCGCGATTGCCGCAGCACTTTCGATAATCGCTGTTGCGATATTCATAACTATAAGATATAGGAATCTCTTCCTGATAGTGCCAATACTGCTCACCACATTTGCAGAACTGTTCATAATAGTGTCTATAATAGGTCTGATAGGGACTATCGACCTGTCGGCGGTGGCGGGAATGATAGCTGTGGTGGGAACGGGCGTCGATGCCCAGATAATAATAACAGACGAGGTGCTCCAGGGCAACAAGGACCAGTCCGTGAAGTCAAGGTTTGGAAACGCGTTCAACATAATCTGGATAAATGCCGGCCTCCTGATACTTGCCATGATGCCTCTTCTATTCTCAACATCCCTTGTTAGCATAATAGGATTTGCCGAATCCACTATACTCGGAGCGCTTCTTGGAGTACTAATAACAAGACCTGCATACGGTGCCATAATAAAGAAGAGATACGAAAGCAAGGAAGAGGTTCAGTAGCAAGCGGTAGCTATTTTGTCCGCGCATAGCCCACTCGTTTTTCAAGCAAGTGCCAGACCGCCTGTACAGAAACGCTATAAATATCACACTTAAAGTGCTATATCATCTACGTCTCTCAAGATGATACAGTGGAGAAAAAACAAGCAGAGCAGAGCAATCGTTCACTAGCAGATCCGCTAAAGGCGCTATTTCGCGCTGCTTGCATGGCTTCTGCGATGCTGGTATGCACTGAAGCATCCGCAGCTGCTGCATCTATACAAACACAGAACATGACACAAATGCAAAGCATGCAGCATCCAAAAACAATCGCAGGTACAAAACCTACCTGGAAAGACACGAAAACAGTCGAAAAGCCAGCAATCTACGACCAGATCATTGCGGCATCGATAGCAAGAGATTCTAAAACAGTTGAATATGTTGTGAATGCCGCTCCACAAGCAGACAAGTACGGATACGGGGCAGGATATTTTGTCAGCGGGCTTACTAAGTCGGATCACTGGTATCAGGTTGCACTAGTTTATGATTGGCCCGGCCACCAGCCAAATCATGCATACTACTTCAAAGGATTCTATATGTCCTTTGATTGTTTTTATGTCGATAATTCTGGAAACAAACGCGGCATTGTGGGAATGAGGAAATTTGATGGCAAGGTAAATCCTGGCGATAGGGTAGACCTAAAACTCTCATTTTCCGAAAATAAAGTCATCATGGTTGCCCGTGATCTAAATACTAACTCGACTGCAAGCGTATCTCTTGAATCTGGCGATAAGCTCTTTGTAGGCGCAAACGACTTTGTATCGGCGTGGGGATTCTTCACAGGCATAATAACTGAAAGGTACAGCACATCACAGGCATTTGGGGACCTAAATCCAGTGACATATCATCCTATACCAAAGTCCAGCTCTCCTGCGTACATATTTGAAATGGAGTATAATCCGTTAGGGGATGAGCTATTTAGATCGTCTATAATACATCTGGCGAATTCTTACGGCAAAAAATACACCTATCTATTTGAAAGGGGGAACCAGACATACTATCTCGAATATGGGCCTTTCGGCAAATTTACTACAAAATCAAATACGCATAACGGCAATTGAAAAATGCGGGACTTCAAAGTGATAAAATGGCATTCAATAAAAAATGCAGTACCGCCAACGGTGCAAATGTGCCACAGCACAAAAAAGAGCATGTTAAAACAAGTCCAAAAATAGTGCACAGCACAATTGAAATTGCAAAAAGATGCATACGCTCTGGCACAATATGTGCAATTGTTGCGCTTTCGACAATCGCATCTACCCACAATCCAAATGCAAATGCGGCAAATGCAACAGCCCCTGCCGGATGGATAAAATCTCCTTACGGATTCAATATCAAAAATGACGTGCACGTAAAACGATTCGCAAATGCCGTCGAACAAGTGATGGGATCGCTTACTGCAAATTCCAAGGAATTGGACTATACCCTAATTGCAAGGTCACAAAGGGATAGCAGCGGATACGGCATTGCATACTTGTTAAATGGTCTGAGCAACAAAGGATACTGGTTTCAAGTAGGGATAAGCTACGATCCTGCAGGCATGGATTCAAAAGGGCCGCTCTACATACCTGGATTCCAAGTGGTATTCAACATCTACGGTCCGCAAAAAAACCCGATTACGATAGATTCAAATGTTGCAGGAATGCTAAACTTCAAAAATAAAATAGCAGACGGGGACAAAGTCGAGCTCAAACTATATTTCAAGGAAGGCTATGTAGTGATGCGCGTTCGCGACCTGCGTACCAATGCAATTGCTACAATAGGATATGATGCAAAAGGCGCAGACATCTTCGATGGCACGCAGCTTAGGTCAAACAAAGAGGGGTTCTTCTCCGGCCCCATGGTCGAGCGCCATACTGCTATTAGCCGTGCAACTAATTCACTGCCAAAATTAGACGCGCTGCTCCGCGTGGATTTTACTCCAAAAAACAAATCTGATACGCCTATGTGGGTTTCCACAGACATGTATACTTTAGATTCAGGATGGATATACTCGTTTCAGACGGCATCTGCAATATCTCACGGGGCCGCATCGTATAAGGAATCTGGTTCTGTAAATATATCTACGGATGCGCATGGAGATGTGAAAATAAAATTCTTGAACACTTCAGATCAAGTCATGGTCCGATACGAAAAAGACGGCGTGTTTGAAGTCGGATCATATAAAAAATAAGGTATTGGTATAAGCTTTGACTAAAGGCTATCTCTTTTCCTTACCGGCCGCGTAACTATTTCGTCCTCAAATCTCACTGTATATGTATTTCTATATACTTGTTTTCCATTCTTGACTCCTGCAAGCGTGTACGATCTCACGGTCTTGAGCCTGTCTGAAGAGATCAATGCCGAGGCTATAGATTTATGGCTGACATACACTTCAAGCCCCCCGCTTACTTTCTCGGTCTTTGTCACGAATCCCCCGTGTTTTTCAAAGTACCTCTCGATTCTTCCCAAGAAGACGTTTGCCCTTTTCATATCTCCCCTGAGCTGGAACGTCGCTTCGAAATAGCCCCCTGCTTTCTTGAAACAGTTTTCGCAGTTTATGCTCTTTCTATCAAGTTCCACCTCAAATGGCGATTTTATCGTGCCATCCCTGGTCCTTTCCATTATGAACCCTTTTGCAGTTTTGTCGTCGTATTCCACGAGCTTGAACCTATTTGTCTTTATCGATTTGTTTATCGCAGATTCAAGGTTATCCTTAGTAAAATCGAGCATCTCGCCGCTGACTCGTATCCTCCCGCACTTTTTGCACACTACTATGCCTACTCTATTCTTGACTTTTTCCAAAACATCCTTACGTGCGCAATCCTCGCAAAACTCACCATAGAACGCGACTTCGTCCTCAGACCTGTTGCATCTTGGGCAGTGTTTTACCATTGTCATCAAATTTTCAGATAATATAATCTAAACAACTATATAGGCACTATGTTGTCGAGCACCACTTTCTGGTCATAAGGCATAAGGCTATCATATGCTTCACCTACGCCGAAGAAGAGCACAGGTATGGTGGTCTCGCTTAGTATCGATATCGTATTGCCTCCCTTTGCATCGACATCTAGTTTGGTAAGTATTATCCCGTCAAGTTTTATGGCTGCATCAAATGTCTTTACCTGCTCGATCAGCGCATTTCCCGCTATACTCTCTCCTATAAATATTTTGACGTCGGGTTTTGCAACTCTAACCATCTTCTTCATCTCCTCAACGAGGTTCTTGTTAGTTTCCTGCCTGCCTGCGCTGTCTACCAAAACAACGTCTATGTTTCTTGCCTTTGCGTATGCTATTGCATCAAAGGCGATGCTTGCCGGATCCGCTCCATACGTCCCCTTGACCACATTTATGCCAAGCCTTTGGGCATGTATCGCAGTTTGTTCTATAGCCGCTGCCCTGAATGTGTCGCTTGCCGAGAGCACGCACGTAAGCCCATTTTTTAACATCATGCTTGCAAGTTTTCCCATCGTCGTGGTCTTGCCTGCTCCATTGGGTCCTATGAACAATATAACAAACGGTCCATTGCCTTGCTCTTTCTTCGAATTTGCCATTTTAACAAGGTCTATGTTGCTATTGGAACTAAGCACCTCAGATACAGAATCCCGAATTATCTTGCGTATCTCAATTTCTATGTCCTGGGAATTCACCTTGCTACCTACGAGCTTCTTTTGCATTGTATCAACCATACGCTCGGCGACGTCATAGCTTACGTCCGATTCAAGCAATGCCATCTTGAACTCTTCAAGTATATCCTTTACGTCCTTCTCCTTTATCTCGACTGTGCCAAAGACAAACCCTTTTATCTTGGTTTCAAGCGAGATGCTGTGATGGACATCATGCTGCTTTTCCTTTGTTTGCACAATCTGTTGATTACCAATATCGTTAACGTCTGTTCCTAATTCCTTGCGTGTTTTTACATCACTCTCCTTGGGCTTTCTTTCAAATATCTTCTCCAATATGCCTCTCTTCTCACTTTTTGCAAATCCTCCAGTTTGGTCGTTTGCCTTCTCGGCAACCTTTTGAGCACGCTCTACCTTCCGCTC
>JAKAON010000033.1 GCA_021812185.1 Microcaldota archaeon | reverse complement strand
ATCGCGTTGTTTGCAAATGCCTCTATGTTCGCTACGTCTTCTTCGCCAAGCTTGTCGTAGTGAGTGACATCGATGTGCGCCTTGTCCTCCTCTTTCCTTGTCCCTTCCTGCCAGGCATGCTTGCCAAGCACCGCCCTTGCGGCAGCGCTCATCAAATGCGTAGCGCTATGATGCACCATGAGCCTTCTCCTCCTTTCCATGTCAACAGTGCACTGCACTATCGCCCCTACCGAAATCTTCCCGTCCTTTAGAGGGTCTCCGCGCATGATATGCACTATCACATCTGCTACCTTCTGGACGTCTGCCACTTCAAGGCCATTTATCACCCCCCTTTCTGCGGCCTGTCCTCCGCCGTCAGGATAAAAGACGCTCTGGTCGAGCACTACCAAATTTTTCTCCACCTTGAGGACCTTTGCGCTGGATTGCGAGACGAAATCATAATAGAGCTGCTTTGTCTTCTCAATGCCGCTTACGTCTATGTCTATCTTCCTAGCCTTCTCCTTCTCGTTAAAGTCCCCTTTTATTATGTCCTTGTAGTTGCTTTGCGGCAGTTCGATTGAGATACCTTGCTGCTGCGCAGTAGCGCTTATCAGTTCAGGAGTTATCCCGTTGCTCTCGTAGAGCGTGCGCAGCTCGCGTGCGTCGATGCTCTTCTTCTTCGAAAGTATCGCCTCTATGACTCTCCCTGCATTTGCCTTGCTCTTTTCGTACCTGCTTTTTTCAACCTCAATTACTTTGTTGAAGATGTCTGTGTTCTCGTATAGCTCGGGATACATGGTCCTAAGTTCTTCTGCCTGCATCTGCGCTATCTCAAATAGGTCTACTCCCAAGTTGTACTCGTTTATGAATCCAAGCGACCTTCGAAGTATGACCCTTAGATTATATCCCCCTCCTATATTCGATGGGAGCGCCCCGTCGGATATTGCAAATAGCAGCGTTCGCGTGTGGTCTAGCACCGCATATAGCCCCTGAAGCGGCTTCACTTTCTTGTTGTACATATCTACTGTAAGCCCTGCCTTCTTGACTATCTCCATCTCCTTGGCATGTCCGCCTTTCTCGGTAACGTCAAGCTCGCTGGCCAGGCTTGCGAATCTCTTGTATGCTGCCTTGTCTATGTCTGCCCCAATCCTTCCCTCAACCTTCTTGAGCACGTCACCAAATACCGCTTCGTATGCATTGTCATAGCCGCTATAAAACCACATAAGCCTCTCAAATCCCCATCCTACGTCGACAACCTTTCCCTTAAGCTCTGATATCTTTCCGTTGATGCTCTCGAATTGGGTGAATACGCTGTTCCCAAGCTCAAGGCCTCCGGAGAAGAATTCAAGGCTTGGTCCGAATTCCGAAAAATCGCCCATAGCCCATACGTCCTCGTTGTAGAGCAGCTTCCTCTTGTCGACTCCAAGCACCTGCGTTAGGAATTTGAAGTTGAGGTCCATAGTCACATCGCGCCAGTATCCCTCTTTGGGATAGTTGAACGCGTGCTGGCCTGCCATCATGAAACTCGTGAAGTGCCTTCCGGTGACTCCTGCATTCTCTATGTCGCTGAACCTAAGGCATACCTGCGGTACTATGAGCGGATTTGCGCTGTACTCAAATGACATCGCTCCATTCTCTATTCTTTGGAAATCCTGTATGCTTGCTATAGTGAAATACAAATCGTTCCTCCATCTGCTAACTACTGGATATCTGTCTATTTGCGCGTGCCCGTTTTTCTTGAAGAAATCTGCAAACTTCTCCCACATCTGCCTATATCCTATTTGCGAAGGCCTCTCCTTGAAGAACGAGTAAGGCGTATGGTCCGGGTCGTCGCATGCGTCCCTCTCGCTTATGCTCCAAAAATGTTTGCCGCATACCTTGCATTTGTTCCTTCCAAACCCCTCCCTCTCGAAGAGTTCTGTGGAGTAGTAGGTGCGGTAGTCCTTGGAGAATTCTTCCCTGAGATGTTCCTTGTCAAGCGCCTTCACGTGCAATGGATCACGAAGAAATAATCATCTCAAAGTATAAAAATAAGGGACATGCTTACAAAGGGGTCCGCAATGTTCTATCCGTGTGCTGTACAGTAAAAAAAGGAGATCAAAGAAAACACAGCAATAAAACGGCTAGCTATTCTTCCACATAATATCAAAATATGTGCAATTGCAAAAATTAGTTTCTCCGTTTGATGTACGCGTGCTTTGGAATTCCATCGAAGGCGCTATGCAGGCTTCTCCATGCATCGTCCTTCTCAACGCATATGTACGCAAATACGAAAGCGCCATCAGACCCGCCCCTCAAGGCTTCCTGCAGCCCCTTCTTCCACTCTCCCGCGCTCATGCCATAAGTGGAATTTATGCTCCCTCCGATCACGCTTGTGACGTCTGCATTTTTATTGTTTGCTTTAACTGTCCTTATCTCGGATTGGGTCTTTTGATAAACATCCCTTACATTAAACCTATAGTCCCTCCAATACAGCATCGGGTTGACGACGTCTACCGCTCCTGCATTCACCCATAAGTTCCATCTTTCGTAATAATAGCCCTCATTTGGTGTGGACGTCACGTCGTATGAGACTAGCAAGTTCTTATTCTCTTCATGCAATTTCTTATGCACGTGTGCAAGGAAATACGTAAGCGTGTCATTTGTCCACTTCACCCATTTGCCGTTGTACCTTCCCCCATATTCAATATCTCCTATGCTGACATTTCCTGATATCCCATTCTCCTTTGCAAATAATTTGAGGTCTGTGCTAGAGTACGAAACATACGGCACAGGCAGCTCGATATCGAGATTTATCCCAGCCACGTTATATCTCTTAACTATATCCTTTAGAATTGAAAGTTCGTATGTGCGCACATCCTTGTTAAGGAAATCCAGATACTTCGACGACCTATATCCCGACTGCGTAGTCGCAAACCAGTTTATGTGTTCCTTGTAGAGTGTCTTGTTTCCTACAAACACCTCGACCCAAGGCCATACCTGCATGTTGCGCTTTGCGGCTTGCTCGATTAGCATCTTCATGGGATCCGATTTGCTATTCCACTCCTTGAAAATTAAGGGATCTTGGGCAACTATACTATTCCTATACGTCGCATATCCTGTCGAATCTATCGTCTCCGGAAGTATTATGTTGAAGCCTGCACCTCGCGCTTTGTTAAGCGCGCCATCGAAATTCATCTTGCCGTTTTGCGTCAGAAAATCATAGTAATAAACAAAGAGCCCTTTTCTATTCTCTGGTTTTATGGCCCTCTGTTTTATCTCCATTTTCCCAGGTGCGCCATGTACATCTTTAATTGAGCTTTTTGATGCATCTGTCTTTGCCGCGCTTACATGCGTCGATGCAACTACCCTATTTGAATTATAATCTGCGCCTCGTTGCCCTGCACTTACCGGCCCTAAAAATGAGCTTAGCATGACTGCCGCGCATGCTATTGCAGCACCTCGTTTAAGGCTTGAGAACATGCTGCCATGCCCCAGCGCGTTTTGCGTATGCGCTCCGCCCCCATTTGACTCTCGAAGTGTCCCCACACGTTCGCCAATTTACTATACAATAGAAAAAGGTCTATCTAAAAGCCTTCTCTATAACTTCCCTCAAAATCAAGGTAAAAATTTTGGCATTTGCATCAAAGAAATATGCGCACAAACATGCGAGCAATATCTGGCTGCCAGAAAACAAGAGGATACTTGATTACCTTTGCTTGCAATCAGTCTCTCATTAAAATATAACTTTGTTATAGAACTATGTGCGAATTTAAATATTTTCCTACCGAAAAAAGAATGTTACGGGGAATAAATGTCACGTACAATTTCCACATTTTTAGTATTTGCTATAATATTCTCATTATTCTCAATTACCTCATCCGTAAATGCTCAGCTAATTGCAACCCCAAATCCTCCGTCCGTATCGAATTCAGTGATAGACGTAGGTCAATACACTACATTCAACACCTTCATCAGTAACGGTATAGCCCCATACACTGGCAATTGGGTGTGGATCCCTCCTAATTTTGGTGAATCCCTCACACTCTCAAATACTATTTTTGCCGAGTTATCCAACGCAAACTCAATAATGACACTACATCCGCAAGCATCAAATTCGATAGTATTCACGTTCAATGGCCAATCATATATTGTAAATACGTTTGGAACAAACGCGATATTTGGTAAATGGAACTTTCTTGCAGATGCGATTGACAGCTCAAATGCAAATGCCATTAATATATACCCAAATAATGTCATCATAAATCCTGCATTTGTAATTTCGGCAAACCCTGTTTATGCCCCTCCTGTGGTCGGTACAAACTCCAATGCCGTATTGAGCATGAGCGTAAATGGCGGTTCATATCCCTATGCATATAATTGGTTTAGCGGAAATGTCGTTGGGGGATACGACCAACTAATATTCTCAACAGTTCCGCCTTTCGGAATGCCTAAACCTCCAAAGCCAAACAGTCCACCAACACCAATGTTTTCCTATCAAAATCCCGGGAACACTCTTACAGTAACTCCCTTTGCATGGAACGGGGATGCCTTTAATGCAATGGCCATATCTAACCCTCTTGCAATACCTGCAGGGAACGAGACATCGCTTGCCGTATATCTCCCAGACCTATTCACCGTGACAAGCCAGCTTCCAGGAGCATTCACAATACAGGTGCCTGCCAATGCACTTCCACCCGCGATCAATCCTACCAGCAGTGTTATGTACAATCTAGATTCCTATTCGTTAACTCAGTCCAACACCTTAAATGCGAGCACGATATACTCATCCAACTCTCCGCGTATAGTTGCTGCGCTCGCTGCAAACACTGTAGGCATAAATGTTACTCTTGTAAACAACGGTGTCAGTGCTGCATATGCAAGTGACCATTCGCCTTTTGCCGTGGTAATAACTGGAACGTCCCAGATACCTGGGCGTACTGGCGTAAGGAATGGAATAACATTTGTCGAATTCAACGCGCTAAATGCAAATGGGGGGCACGAATATTCAGTAGCGAATTTCATGATGACCAACATGAACTTCACTCAACAAAATGGGAATCCCCTTTTCGATAACATAACATCAGTGTCAATAGTGGGGCCTCCTCTGCCTGCTCCAGGAGTAACAATAAGCATATACGACTCGATAAACACCATGGTCAGTGCGAACTCCGCAGGCGTGTCTAATGGAAACAACATTCTGCTTGCAGTGTTCACATACAATGGACCAAGATTGCTCTACAACTCCACTGGTGACAATTATTACGCGTCAATACCTGCTATCGGCTCTAACATCGTACTTTATAATGGAGAGAACAGCGTCCCTGTTAACGTTATATTAACCGCAAACACGCTTGTAGAAGGTACAGTGCCTACTAATTCAGTCACATACTTCACGTATAATGTTCCGGAAATAGATGCTAATGGACAAGCTCCAAATTCATTTTTCTATGTAAACTTGACAAATGCCTCTCACATAGGATTTTATCCTACATACAGTTTTGCGCGCATGTTCGGTGCAAACTTCCTAACCAACACGTATTATTTCTCCGGATCAACAGGAAGTATGCCTGAAGAGCTAACAGGCAATGTAACACCAAGAGGCGGGGTGTTCGGGCCAATAACTCCTTTTTCTTTCTCCTATTATATGCCTACTAATATAGTCTCTTTTGGTGGGGCTCCCATCTCTTCATCAAACGCGTTGCCGTTCAACAGCATACAATTAAACAACGGTGCAAATATTCTAAAATTCACGGCTACAGACCATGCATCAGTGCCAGAAAGTGTTTCAAAAGAGTTCGGCACAATAGTTGCACCGCCTATACAAGAAGCATCTGCCACAATCTCGAACTCGACACTGCATGTGGGGCAAACAAGTTTGATTACAATAAGAATGAAAGGGGGCCAGGCACCCTACACTGGATATTGGTCATTTCTGCCTCCTTCAGCGCACACAACTTTGCAAAACACCATGACATTGACACTGCCCTCTAATGTCATTACACTACTTGTTAATGTAACTTCCGCAAACACCATACTATTCACCCCTACTTTGGGAACAAATTCAACATATGGGGGCGGCAAAAATAATTCGGTATTACTCTACATATCCAACAACAATGCCTACCTCAAACTCCCTTCATTTGGAGGACAGCCACCTAATCCGCTTCTTCTGGCTACGGATCTGCCTTCTAATACCATATTTGGGATTTGGGGCGCTAACACTACAGTAAGCGGCTCGGATCCTGGCAGAAACTTCACCGTACTAAACACCAGTCTTGTAACATCCACCGCATCATTCACAGATTCTAATGCAGGTGGCGGATTGATAAGAACTATTACAAGCAACCAGTCACAATCATATTCTGTGAACTACTATGATATAACTGGAATAAGCTTCAATGGGGTAACTACAGAAAACAACGAGAGCCCTTGGTATGTCTATCTCAACGGTGCTCTTGTGGCAAAGACCGCATCTGCATATTCATTCTCCGAGGAGGCGCAACCAGGTACATACGACTTCGAATTCAAGAATCCAGGAGCAAACATCTATTCTCCATATTCAATTAACGTTACGCTAAATGTGCAGACTCTCCCTGGCGGTGGTGGGGGAGGCGGCGTGCAACAAACGACAATAGCTACCACTGTATCGACCACTACACACACGACTACGCTCCCAACGACTGTGGCAACTACGATACCTGTTCCGCCAGTTCCAACCTTTAGCAACAACACCACCGTAGGTCCAACTCCGAAGATCGTCCACTTCGAAGGAGTACATATGGATGTTCAGACAACCTCAAACGTTTCATCTAATGCATCATTGCTGATATCCAACCTATCTGGATCAAAGTTCCCAAGCCTTCCAAATGAAACCGAACTTTCTGCTGCCAATATCAGTGTCTCTACAGGCGCGAATGTGACGATAACTGTCACGGAGATGTATAACTGCAGCTACCCTCCCGCTTCTGTTGCACCTTATGAGCTTAGGAACAACAGCTGGATAAAGATACTCCCATTCACAGTAAACGTATCTGCATGCACGCTGACGTTCTCAATCCCTAAGGATCCAATAATTGGCGTATTCTCCCAGAAAACTGCGCCTGCAACTTCATCAACATCGCTGCCAACTACCTTGCCAACTACGCTGCAAACGACAGCCCAGCAAAATGCTACTGTACCAACACCACAACCTGCCGCTGGATCGAGTGGCAATGCCACTACACTTGAGATTGTAGTAATCATAGTGATAATAATACTGGCACTGCTGTTTTTCAACTCCAAAAGAAAGAAGGAATTCGGTAAAGGAAGGTAAAGTTGAAAAGCCTCCTCTATAACTTGCCGCAAAATTGGAGTAATATTCAGCCACGTTGTAGGAAAGAAATATATAGATAAAATCGCAAGCGATATCTGATTGCATGGAAAGTAAAAGAAATGAGTCCAAGGAAATGCTGCTAAGATTCGATGCCGCACCTTCAGATGATATAAAGGAGCTTGCCGCACGCATACGTGCAAGCGATGGGGATGTGGTAAGACACTCACTTGGGCTGTATTTACTCATAGCAAATGCATTCATGCGGGATCCCAAATCCTGTGTTATCATAGAAGACAGTTCAGGAAAGTTATCCGAAATAATTGGATCTGGGCTGGATATTCTCAGATCTCAGAAAAGGGAATAACCAAAGAATAGCTCATGCCTGTGCACTTGGTAAAAGCGCTATAGCCTATTTAACCACACCGTGCACTGCTTGCCGAAGAACTGGCACATCCTGCATTTCCATTTCTCTTCCTCGGTTACGGGCATCGCCTCCCTCTCGCCGTTCCAGTACCTCATTATGTGCATCATTTCCTTGCCAAATCTCTCTTTGTCGTATTGGAAGTCAACCTTAACATAAAGGTCTCCGGTGGTTCTGCTCCTGTAATTTATCTCAAGCCTGTCGCTAACGCCTGCAAACCCACCTAAAAGTTCGAAGAATCTGCCCCAAATCGACTTTAGGTCTAGCATCTTCGCATCGACATTTTGCGACGCAACTGAAGATTTGAACCCTTCGCTCATGGACATTGATTCTATCTTGTAAGAACTGGAGAAGTTTTGGTATGTATACTCGCATCCGACTATGTCTCCAAGCAGCCTTCGATACAGCATTATCTGCACTTTGTTTGTCCTCATCTTCGCCTCGCTGACTTCCTCGTTCTCGCGCGTGGTCTTGTCTTCGACAATGAGTATCTTGCCGCCATCAAGCCTAAGCTCATCGACCTTCCCCACTATCGTGTATCCGTTTATGGATCCGTATAATTTTATCTCCCTGCAGCTTCCATCCGATTTAAGTTTGGATAGATTCATGCAATTTTCATAAGCTTCCTTGTAGAGCCTGTCTGCGTAGTTCAGCGGCTCAGCTTTTAGCTCGACATAAACTTCCTCCTGCATCTGAGCATGTATCTTTGTGCCCTTTGCCATCGCA
>JAKAON010000032.1 GCA_021812185.1 Microcaldota archaeon | reverse complement strand
AATCGTTTTCAGATATGATTGGTATGGAATTCATACGGGCCAGTTCTACGACTGGCAACCGACTAACAAGGAGATACATACTCACGGTATTATAATAGCAAAGATCATGGATGGCAGGATAGCTGAAACTTGGGAAGAGTGGGATTTTGCAGGGTTTGCTAGGCAACTGGATGCAAATAAAAAGTGAAAGTGGACTCGGCGTCCCTGCAGCTTTTCGTGCAGTCCCATTTGATAACATTATTATACAAGTGCTTACGTTTGCTAACCTATATACCTTTATATCCAAAGAGTTTGTCGTAAGCAGGATGATCTATAATGTAAAGCACAAAACTTACTATTTCCACCTCATTTGTCCGAATTGTGTAAAGCATTCTCCAATAATGCGTTAATTCTATTCTGAAAAGGTTATCCACATCCAGTGTTCTTGGAATGAGATCTTTTGATATGCTCTGCCCATATGCAGGATTATACTTCAACAATGCAACTTTCTTATCTATGGATTTGAGCAGCTGCATTTCTTCGGAATTTGTCTTGCCTTTCTTCTTCTGTTCTTCAACAACTCTAGATAAGGTTTCATATTCTTTTCTAGCCTGATCCTGAAGAATCACTCTTATTATCTTTGAAGGCCTCATAGCTCCAAGCCTCTCTTCTTTAGTCTCTCCATCATGTCCTTAGGCGTGTAAGTCCAGACAACTCCCTTTGTTGTAATCAGTATCTTGCCGCTCTCCTGAAGATAATCAAGTATCCTCATCAATGTCTGGTGCATCACCTTGCGGGGCAATCTGCGCTTAAGCTCGGCTATCTTGATAACCTTCTTTGCATCCTGCAGCGTATGTTCTACCATTAGTACAGTATCCAATGTTGGCGAGTGCATTATTTGTGTTTGCATTTGTTTCATAGTTATTTATATGCTAATTAGATATATAAATATATCTATTTTATACACGCGGTAGTATTACGTAGATTGGTTTCTTGAAAAGAAGTTTTATGGACTCGGCGGCAGTCAGTCATTGAGTATGATGTACAAACAATAGTAAATAGCAGTATTCAATAGTGTTTGCCATTAGCAATTAAATAAATTAACTTAGTGAACCTACAATGCTTATTAGCTCCTTCGTGGAAATAATCCGTATCCTTTTTTGTGTGCCGAAATCCAGATCATGGCTCCATATAATTGTATTCTCATAGAGTGCACACGAAATATAGAGCCAGTCCTTTGGATCATCTACGAGGCTTGCTGCAGCTGGAAGGAAAGGTTTAAGATCCTTGTCTGACACAAGCACGAGCTGACCAAGAACCTTGTCAACTAATCGATAGAGTTCCTCATCGCTCAGTCCTGATTTTTTTCTTACTTCGACAAGGTGACGTGCAAATTCGTCAACAATGAATTCTGGCGCAAAAAGGAACAGCGCAGGGTTAAAGAACAATCTTCTTGTTGTTGAATCCTTTATGAGGCATGCAAATAGTATGTTTGCATCAACTGTTATTTTCATTGAGGAGCGCCTCTGCATGTTTTGCAGCATTTTTTGAAATTTTTGCATGTATGAGCTTCCAGGTCTTCCAATTAAGCCTGCTCTTCTTAGCTATGCTTTCGGCTTCCTCAAAATCTGCAATTTTCTGTTCTATTACGTTTCTTACTGCACTTGACCATTTGACTGAAGAATACTTCTCCATATCCTTTTTCAACTCCTCGCTTATTGAAAGGGTAATATTTGGCATGTAATCCACATAATTATTATGTGAATAAACATATTTAATACTTACTATTCAACCACGATGGTGACCCATACTCTGTCTCCTCGTGAAGTGAGTTTGGACTCGGCGGACTTCCGTCGTCAAAAGCGATGTACTTATGCTTTTTAACGTCTATATATACCTTTGACAGATGCAATATCGCATTGTTTATGCATAAGTTTAAGTTATTTATAGCTACAATTAATTTATGTCACCTTTTTATTCAGCAAGTGCCCCAACTGCGACTCATAGGGCAGTTATGATCTTTATTGATGGTGGTTATTTACGCAAAATTATGACGGATGAGGTAAGTAGTGACTCAATAGATTTCGACAAACTGCGTGAACTATTGATCAGATATACTGGTCCTGGCAACATGCATGTGTCTTATGGAACTATTGCAGGAGAACTTATACGCATTTTCTATTATGATGCCATCGTAGAACATAGAGAAGACGCTGTAAGAAATGAAGAACAACAAAAATACTTTGATTTAATAAAAACAAGTCGTTTCTACGAAGTTAGGTTAGGCCGTTTGATAAAAACAGGAAATGAGTATAAGCAGAAGGGAGTAGATGTATTATTGGCATCCGATATGATTACCAAGGCCTATCAAAATCAATATGATATCTGTATTCTTCTAGCTGGGGATGATGATCTGGTTGATGTTGTGCAGGCAGTTAAAAATGCTGGCAAAAGAGTCTTTGGAGTTTATAAGAAAGGTAACACATCAAAAAGATTGATAGAAAGCTTTGATTCAAGATATGAACTCAACCACGATTTAATAAATTCATTAATCCTAAAACAGCCTTAAATTAATCCATATAACTATACCTGACCGATGTATAGTCTTGCTCTCTGAATTCAAGTATAGTGTCAGTCGATAAGTTACTATACCTAAAATACTCATCACAACGAGCTGAGCTGCGAGCCCGAGCGCCTCCGGTTAGCTGGGCGCGAGGGTGAGCCTGTCCGTTGCCTTGAGCATTGCGGGCTGGCGAGGTACGGGCTGCCGCAGCGTCTGGCAGGGACATAGGCACCGTACTAAACACATATGCCACCAGCATGAGCAGCGTAGCCGCCATAGGCACAGCAGGCACAATATGCACCACAGGCAGTATGAGCAGCATCAGCAGCATGAGCGGTATAAGCAGTATGAGCAGCATCAGCAGCGTAAGCACCACCTCCACCACCACACACATGACCAGCATGAGCAGCTGCGAAGCGTCGCAGCAGAATCCGGCTAAGTGCACAAGGCACAGTCCGCTCGGGCGTTCTCGATTCCTCGTCTGTCTCGGAATCTCGGCCTCGCCCTCGCTCCCACTCCTGACAATAAGATTTTAGTATATTATGATTCAATTAGAGGTGTGGGAATATGGCTGAACCTAACGACGCCAATAGTGTATATGATTTTCTAAACGTTTCCGAGACTCTGTTAATAGATGTTGGTAAAAACATGAATAATCTGACAGAAGTCAGCAGGCAGTATTCTTTTTTAAACGAATCTGAGCAGAGTATGCTCGAATCTTTAAATGCCGCTTTAGCATCTGTAACAAAAAAACTGGAAAGAGTAAAGGGCGCTGCGTCTGATATAAACAGGGAAGAAGCCAAAAAGCATGGCCTAGAACATAATGGCGCGGAACTCATATTCAAGTTACGCTTATTTAACAGGATAAAACACAAAATATACCGAAGCATCAACGTGTTTGACAAGATAGTCGAGACGCTGCACGAACTTGGAAATCCTAATAGGGACAACGCGACGTTTCTCGCAGTAACACTCAAAGTATTCAAAGACTGGTGGAGAGGCCACAAAAAACTAATCGGAGAAGGGTTTTCAATAGCCTCAACGATTGCCGGCTCGATACCCATGGCAGGTTTTTTAGCGTATCCTTCAGGCTTATATAATAATGAAGGATTTACAGTGACACGTACAAGTAATTGGACGTGATATGAAAATGTTTATATGCTAAATAAAAGATTGTGGTTATACTCGGTTAGAATATTCATAGTAATAGCTATACTGATAACATTGTTTATGCTATATAAAAATGTCACGGCCCAGCAGCAATCGCAGTTTCATAGTTGTTTTGCTATTTTAACACCTAACAAGACAATGTTGCTAAACTATGTAAATTGGACTCTCAGATACTCTAATAATCTGGTTGGAAACTGTTCACTGATGGCATTAAACGGATTTGGGCAGGAAGAACTTAATCGTTATAATATCAGTGTAAATCTTACAGAACTTAATGCACAATACATTAAGAATAGGCAAACGGCAAGTATGGTGTACTATGTCTTGATATTTGGTGTTTTGCTACTGCTTATATTAATTCTGACATTATCATATATATTTTATAAGACACCAGAACATTCTAATCCGCAGTAGACATATATTTAAATACAGAACATGGTTATAGCCATTTATTTTTTATTAGTATATTGGTAGTTTCCTAGCCGGCAGGTGTTACAATGAAATCAGGGTATATCTTACTGGGCATAATTATAGTCATAAGCATAGCTATAGTGGCAGTCATGGTAATGATGCCTTCGCCACGTAAGATCCAAACACCATTAACCTCAACCACTACCATAAACCAGAGTGAATTGATGGCTACCGGACCTTGTACTCCTGAAGAAACAGATACACATTTATTGGTATGCAAAGTAGGACAGAACTTTACAGAGTTGAAGTTATTAAAAGTAGGACTTGACGCTGCCCAAGTAATTATATACGATAGATGCCCAATATCCAATCAGTCAAATACCTCAAAGTGTTCCCCTGAGATAGAGTGGGTTCTTGTCAATCAGACTATTCAGAATTGTGCCTCTGGAAGCGCTGCTTTGGAATCTGGACTTGTATCAACCAATATGAACGCACAGACTGCGGTTTTTGCCATTCCTCCTGCTAATACAACAGTAAGTCCTTGTATTTTAATTGGTTGAATACAGATAAGGATTATAACTTCTAATTTTGATATCGTCTTCTTATCCTCAGTTAGTGGCCTAAGCTGGACCTGTCGTAAATATAAATCTGACATTCAGCAAATCAATAGTATAAGATGTAAGCGCATTATATCTGCTCATAAATAGCACCATACAACATGGCCGTATCCGGTACTTGGGAATAAGATTATTGATACGAAAACCTAACTGAAATACAGGTTTTATAAAGTTTGGGCAGGGTATATGGGTATGGAGAGAGTTTGGAAGTTATTTGGCATTGCAGCTTTAGTAATTATCGTTGTTGTATTAGTTTTATTTAGTATATCTAAAGGCCAAGTTAATAACCAACCAATTCAGAATTACACTAAAATAAACGAAACGCTATTACGGCCTTTAGGAATGTGCACCATAAAAAATAAGACGTCTGATATAAGTTTGGCCCTGTGTTCAGCAGGCCAGCGCTTTGAGAATTTTAAATTATTGAAGGTATATGTTAGTTCGGCACAAATATTGGTTTACAATACATGTTATAGCCATTCCGCAATACCTGAAAGTATGGTTAATACAACTGCTTGTGTTAAGATAATTAACCTGAGTATAAATCAAAGTTTCACAAATTGTTACATGCCCCGATCAAAATTATTAATTACTAATTATAGCAAACAGGTTGCAGTTTTTGGGATTAATATGTCTGCTCCAGATTGCATATATTTTGCGAATTAGACCCAACTTTCTGTTAAAATTATTATGTAATTCAAGATCCTTCTGCCAAAAATCTAACAGAATAATAAAGTATTAAGATTACCTGATAATTGATATTTGGTAAGGCAGCAGATGTTATAACGAAATCAAGATATGTCTTACTGGGCATAATTATAGTCATAAGCATAGCTATAGTGGCAGTCATGATAATGATACCTTCGCCACGTAAGATCCAAACACCATTAACCTCAACCACTACCATAAACCAGAGTGAATTGATGGCTGCTTTGGAACCTGGACTTGTATCAACCAATATGAACGCACAGACTGCGGTTTTTGCCATCCCTCCTGCTAATACAACAGTAAGTCCTTGTATTTTGGCCGGTTTAGGATAATATGTTGTAGGTAGTTTTAAATGCACGTACACAAAAGCGTATTTGGCATTGTTGCTGTGATTGCAGTACTTGTAATTGTAATTCTTGTATTTACTATTTTATTACATACAAGTAGCGCTAAAAATCAGACCGTATCGGACCATACTAATAATCAATCTAATTCTCACACCGGGATTCCTTACAGCATAGCGCTGTTTAATAGGTCGAAGTTAAACGCCACAGGAACGTGTACAGCGTTGAGTGTTAGTGCAAATGGTGTAAAGACAATATGCAGAGTGGGGCAAAATGTATCTGAATTTAAGCTATTAAGCGTAAGATATGATGCAGCGCAACTTTTAGTATACAATACATGCGTAGAAGACGCAAACAATAATGCATTGTCTGAATGCGAAGTTGAGAATATAAGCACAGGTCCACTGTCCTCGTTGTACTGTATCTCTAATAAATCGCTTACCTTTGACTGGACTAATCTCATAAACAATACTGCAGGATTTACTACCTATAACGGACCTTGTTCATTACCTTTTAACACCGGATGATTTACAATAAATTATTGACAGCCTTAACAATATGCTTCAGGTCAATAAGATCGTCTTTGTTAGTCTTTAAGAGATATTCATACTCTTTCTTTTTTGTAAAGTCTTTTATACTTCGAGTCTCCTTGTTCTTTCATATTAGTCGCCAAATAACCAACATTCCGAAGGGATAAAATCCTTCGGGCTATATTATAAATAGGGGATTTCTACAGGCCCTATGAATTTAAAATATGCATATACAAAATCAATATTGCAATTAATACCTCAATTAATAGCAATCCAATATATAAAAGCGACCTATTCCAGAAAGCTCTGTAAGATACCAAATTCTCCAATTGTGTAACATTTACACTTACATTATATTTGTTGTATACTGCCTGGCTGTACTGTATAGACAAGGATACACATCCTGGAAGAGAATATAGTCCATGCTCCGCAAAATCTACTTTCTGTAACAAGGAAGTTCTATTAATCTGACCCTGGCTCAAATAGGCAGGACAGATATAGTAAGTAGGTACGGCAATATAATTGATGTAAACAATATATGATAACGTTATCACAATCGCAACAATATCTAAAACAAAAAGACGCGATAAAAACTTCTTTCTGGAAGAATTTTGTACCTGGATCATAAAATGCCTATCATTACTAAATAATGAGTAATATGCCTACACTTTACTTCTAATTAACAGGAAGTAAGATTTATTGTGCCAGAACCTTTTGATAAACTAAATATGGAAACGGATGCGGATATCGCTATTGTCGCAAGCAACAGCCCTAATACACTATAACGTATATTTTCTCCCATATTTACCCTAACCAATTATTTATTACGAATTAATCTTTAAATACTTTATTACTTTGTTAGGCTTAGGGACATGATAGGGAGTGGCTCTTACGTCTGTTTGGTCAAGACCCCGAGATGACCTATATGATTGATAGATTCTCGAAAGAGGTAAAGCAGCGTCGTAAGGAACTAGAGAAGAAACAGGCTGCAAATAAAACCAATGATAAAGACTAGATTCTCTATCAAATAATTAAATAATCATATATTCATCCTGACCACTTGTAATCTTTTCCAAAATGCCCAAAACCTCTTTATTATCTGAAATCCAGACTATTGGGATTCCATATCTATACGCCTTTCCAGCGTTTTCTTTAACAGAATCGGATCTTGCACTTGTCTGTACCTCGTATCCCTTTGCACTGCTGACATCCCACAAACCAGGCTTCTTTGCGTTCACAGGAACCCCTAAGATATCAAACGAATGCTTTTCCCTTCCAACTATTGCAATTCTGAACTGTTCTTGCAATATCTGTATCGCTTTCCTCATGAGCCGTTTGTGCTCTTCAGAACCAAGCTTATCTGCTTGGTTAGCCATTATCATGTCAGGATCAACCCATTTCATCCCGCTTTCCATAATCCTGTAGCCCTTCTTTTCCTTTCTTACCATGCCTTTAGCAACCAGGTTAGTGAATATCCCAGGCTTTGCCTTTGATCCGTACAAGGTATTGGGGCTGGTGAACCATCCTCTAGATTTTATGTACTCTATGAGCTCATTGAGAGTGGCCTTAGGGTTATTGTATATTGCAAGCAATCCTGCGTATAGTGCAGGAGTCGGCAAATCATCAGGAAGCTTTAATGAAACTCTCTTAGGCTGCTGCACCTTATGCTCGGAATACTCTGCTATCCCAGGGTTCGTGCCCGCATCATTTACCTCTATGGGCATCTCAGGTTCCTCGATTCTGGCTGGCATGTGCATTACATTGTCTGATGATAGCGCTTGCATTTCAGAATTGCTTAGCGGTTCAACCTTCACATATTCAGAGTGCCAAGCCCCTTCCTGGGCCCTTCCCCTGTCAAAGAGCAGCATCTCCCCCTGTGCAGCATTCTTCATATATGCCTGCTCATACCTGTTAAGGCCAAGAACATCCCTGCCGAAGTAGCTGGCATCCCTGTGCTGGTGGATCATCATCAGGGAACAGGAATTCAGGAAAACCTTAGGAACGTCCTCAATCTGCTGTGTAGATATGACTATGCCTATCCCGTACTTCCTTCCAAGTCTGACTATCTTCTCCGCAACGGACTCTCTCGCGGAATCGTAATCATGCGATTTCCTGAGCAGCTGCCAGGCTTCATCTATCACCACCATGAGCCTCGGGCCTTTCCCCTGCCACTGCTCCTTATC
>JAKAON010000031.1 GCA_021812185.1 Microcaldota archaeon | reverse complement strand
GTCATATGCCTGCTTTACCTCGAATCCCTTGCCTATTGACAGCACTATCAGTTTGTTGATATTTTTGTCATCCTCAACTACGAGTATCTTGCGGAGTTCATTTTCCAGCATATAATACGTGAGTATTCCGCCTATGCTCCTTGAAGCTACCATATTGCTTATCTCAAGCTCTCGTAGACTGTCCTTTAGTGATTTTTCAGGTATCCCACGGGAGAACGCAAGTTCTGCCATCTCGGCATAAGTGATCTGCTGCTTCTCATTTATGAGTGATAAAAGGTCGGATTTAAAATCGTCTTGTTCCTTCATGTGATCGCCAGGTAAACAATAGTACTCAAAATTTATAAACGCTAGACTACCAAAAATCTGAGAAACACATATTAACCTTACTGTGTTCAAAATTAGTGAGTGTATCTGATGGCAGTATTCAACAAGGGTTTTGCTCCAAAACAAAAATCTGGTCGTGGCGGAATAATAATCGGGATATTAGTCGCAATAATAGTGATAGCAGTAATATTCACCGCAATATCAAACCCAATCGTTAACATATCTTCTTCTTCCACATTTTCACTGTCAACAAACCAGAGTGCCTACTTCATGATTGCAGGAAACCCTAATGTCTATTCGGTATTCCTGTTGTCCGCCTCAAATTCCGCAGCAACTCTTTACATAACCGGAACTCCCGTGCTCACGAAAACAATATCCTCTATAACCCTCGCACCCGCTCAATCTGCAAACGTCAGCGGCGATGGATCACAAATTGCAAACATGCAAGTTCAAATTATATCTACGAGATCAGGATCTGCCCAAATAGCAATATCCCAAATACCTTCGAATCTCCAGCTGAAAACCAGCGGTTCGGTGGTATTGCTATACCCGTCACTTCCTAACAAACAGGCAGGCAATCAAGTGGCGACAACTACGGTTCCCACAACCACGATTGCGGCTTCCACAACTATAAGTGGCAGCGGTACCACAATTTCAACAATTTCTCCTACGACAGTGGTCTCTCAAGCTCCTACTGCTACAATAATGGCCATAGTCAACAGCTCTCCGCAAGGCTCGCTCATGCACAATTACGATGTGCTGTATGTAACTGACCAGGCGTGCACTTCAAGCTTGTATAGCTCCACATTCTACAACACTAACCATATGCCTCCAGTACCTCCAGAAGACTTTGCAAATGTAAGCGTTCAGACGCCTCTAAATTTCAAGATAACAATATCGAGGATCGGGACGAACACGTACAACGTGACATACGTGCCTAATCTGCCAAGTGGAAGGACAGTGCCATTTACTGCCATTATAACCGCAAATGTTTCAGCATATGCAGTAAGCGGATATGTTTTTGGAGAAGGTTTGAATTATACGACATATCATTCTCAGTATCTATTCCAAAGCGGCATAGGTAATTCCTGCGGTGCATACATCTCTCAAATATGATTTATCAGGAAGCGCCGCTTTCAGCAGGCTGCTGTGGTGTTGGGGTTTGCTTTATTCGCGTTACCTTCTTCTTTTTCCCTTCAAGTGGGATGTAGAAAGTGAAAGTCGTTCCGTTTCCAAGTTCTGATTTCACCCTGACATCCCCTCCATGCAAATTCATTATCTTTTTGACTATTGAAAGTCCAAGCCCTGTTCCTGATCCTTCCTGCATGGTTAGTCCCTTTCTCTCGACTTGGTAGAATTCTTTGAAGAGCTTTTTCTGGTCGTCTTTTTCTATACCTATCCCAGTATCGCTTACATCCACATATATTCTCTTGCTCTTTTTGTATACGTGTATTGCTATGCCCCCAACCTGCGTGAATTTTATCGCATTGCCTATAAGATTCACAAATACTTGTATGAGCCTGTTCGGGTCAGCCCTCAGAGTCGGAACATCATCATCTACTTTCCACTCAAAAGTTAGCCCCTTCCCTTCGCAAGATTTTGCAAGCGCCTCTATGCTAGGGTTGTTTCGCATCATGACGAAATCAACATCCTGCACATCCAGTTTTATCTTGCCTGCTGACAGCTTTGCTATATCAAGTATCTGTTGCACAAGTCCTGTGAATCTTTCAGACTCGTCTATTATGATCTTAAGATAGCTTTTTTGCTCATCAGTTACGGTTCCGAAATCCCCTCTGAAAAGCAGCGTCGCAAATCCCTTGATGTTTGTAATGGGTGTCTTGAGGTCGTGCGATATGTTGTATATGAACTGAGTCTTCATGTCGCTCTCGCTCTTCAGCTTCATTATGTCTGACTCCTCCTTCTCCATCTTCTGGCGCAAAACGTCTCTTTCGGTAGTTGTACCTAGTTCCTTTGCAAGCACTATGTATCCGCTCAAGTTTCCATCAGGATCTATAACTCTCTCCACGCTGCACTCACATGGGAGGGGATCCTTTACGTCTTTCACAAGCATGTTTGCCTTTATATTATTCGCTATCCCGTTCTCCCTCGCGATTCCAAGTCCTTTATTTACGTTATCCTGGCTCTCCTGGTCGGAATAAAAGAGGCTAAGCGCCTTACCGCTTATGTTGCTGTTGCTATAACCCAGCATCATCTCTGCCTTGCGGTTTATGTTCCTGATATACCCAAATTCATTGACAACTATTATCATGTCGCTTGTAAGGTCAACTAACCTATCTAGGTTATCTTTCACGCTGTTTAAGTAATTCTCCTGGTTGTTGTTGTATACGAGGCACGAATACCCTGTGCTATTCTTGAAAATCAATATATGTGTATATAAAACGACGCCGTTTGCCAAATCTATGGTTGCAGATCCGTAGTAAGGCTCCGCATCCACCATTGCAAGCACCTCTCCGAAATGTTTGTTATCTACTATTATGTCAACAAGTCTGAGCCCTATCAAGTTTTCTTTTTCTGTTTTCAATACTGTGCCACAATTGCCGCTTGCCCAAACTATCGTTGTGTCCTTGTTTAATATGAGAAGAGCCTCGAATTTACTGTAATCCAGTGCCTTCATCCTTTCTTCAAGCTGCTTTGCGTAGGTGTTGTCGTATAGCAAAAGATGGCTCAGATTACTGTTTATTATCTTCTGCGACATCTTGAAGGTTTTCCTTGGATTCGTAATGAGCGGCACATCTGCAAAGAGGCCCATGTCTAGGCTTTTCTGGACCGTCTGATCCACTGCAAATATCTCGCCAATCTTCCTTCCCAGAAGGTCCTTGTTGTTCATGGCAAGTGATATGAAAAGCGCTTTGTTTGCCTTGACAACTGTTCCCTCTTTGTCTATTAAGCATTGAGGGGCCTGACTGTCAAATGACGCATCAAAGTACTTTGCGAGATTCGTGTTCTTTTCGCGATCCATCACGCTAGATATCTGGTACCCGAAGAGCATCGTAGATATTGCAAGCGCATTCTGTACGTCATCGCTGAACTTATTCTCTTTCCTAGACAGGGCAGTGAGTATGCAGATTATCTTTCCGCCTACGTTTATTGGAGTGATGCTGCAACTCTTATATCCATTTCTGAAGAACACGATAAGATCGGGAAATTCGGAATAGTCGCTTAGCTTGTTGTCAACATATGGCTTGTTCATGTTCGCCACAAGCTCCTCCACCTTTAAAGTGGTATCCCTCTTTTGGCCTAGCATCTTGACATCTGCCCGGTCTATGCCAAAAAGCATAGTTACCTCATTGCTGAATCTCTCAACAAGCTTATCTGCAGGCAGGCCTAAATTATTCATCTCGGAAAAATCCGTAAGTATCTTTGTAATTGCAAGATTGTCTATCATGTAATCGGCCAGTTTAATAATTAAGGAAAGCAATTCAATTTATATGTTTGATAGCTATAAATACCCTGTTCAAAACTGGTAAAAATGGAAGTAAAAGAGATATTCCCAAGCATATTCAAGGTAAATGCAAAGCTTGCAACAATAAATCTCGTAAAGGATCAGAAGGTCTACGACGAAGAGCTTATAAGCCATGGCGGCGTGCAGTACAGGACTTGGAATCCATACCGCAGCAAGCTCGCAGCTGCAATACTCAACGGGCTGAAGACAATGGAGATAAAGCCCAAGTCAAGCGTCCTATACCTTGGCGCAGCTACAGGAACAACCCCAAGCCATGTTAGCGATATAATCGGCGATGCCGGATCGGTATACTGCGTAGAGCTCTCCGAGAGAAATCTCAGGGAACTGCTAAAGGTGTGCGAGAAGAGGGCAAATATGCTTCCAATCCTAAAAGATGCGCGGTATGTGAATGAGTATGAAGCCGAGGTCGGGAAGGTCGATGTCATGTATCAGGACGTATCCGCGAGAGATCAGGCCGACATATTGTTGCGCAACTCAGCAATGCTTGACAAGCACGGGATTGCATATGTTGCGATAAAATCGCAGAGCATAAGCGTAGCCCGCGAACCCGCACAGATATACAAGGAATTCCTAGAACAGGTATCCTCAGAATTCGAAGTGTTGCAGAAGATAGACATCATGCCATACGACAAGGCGCACATGTTCGCTGTGCTCAAGAAGAAGCACTAGCCTATGCAAATCTTTATTATTATAATTTACAATAGTTTATCATGTCGTTATCAATACCAATTTCAAAATATCTGCGCTCTCTTGCTCAGTTTGAAAAAAAGGGGGTGGCATGCCCTTACTGCGGCAACATAATAATCACCAAGGACGGCAGCTATTTTGCATGCCCGTTTTGCGAAATGCACAGCAACGAAGTTCAAGTGTCAAAACAAAGGGACGATATAAAAAGCCTGCTCGTTTCAAAGAATAAATTCATATCAAGCAATGCGTGGGACGATGCCGCAAAAGCTGTCGACCAAATGCTATTGCTTGATCCAAGCCCTCAAATGATTTTTGCATCTGCAATATTCTACGAATCCTTCTCCAATCACTGCTGGCATGATGTCGACTACTCCATTGGCGGATATATGGAGCAAAATTCAATCAATAGAGAAAAGTCATGGGTGCTAAAGTCAAAATCAAGGACGCTGCTGTATCGCGATATCAAGATATGCGGCGACGAGATAAAAACGGGGAAGGAGACTGATATAGCCTTCATAAAGTTCCTTGCAGAGATGAAGGTATCAAAGTTCGCACAGGCCAAGGACACGCTCGGCATAATAATGGGGTCGTCAACACTGTCCAGGGCAAACGATTATGCATGCATGTCATACTATTCGCAAATTAATGACCAGAAGAATGCGATAAAATACATAGATTCGATATCGACTACTGATTTGAGCGCTTTTTATTATCTAGCCAAGTTGCTAGTTAAAAACAGGCGCAATGCAGATGCATGCAAGATACTTTTCCGATTTGTCGAGAAAGCAAGCATGCCTAAGGCAACTGAGCTGCTTTTCAAGTTAAAGAGTGTAGGTGAAAAATAATCTCACCCTTTCGCTACGCCCAAAGGCACGTTCCTAGACACTATTTTTGCTATGTTCGCACTGTCAACGACTCTAACAACTTCATCAACATTCTTGTATGCCCACTCGGCCTCCTCGCTTATCAATTTGCGTGTCTTGACTCGCACTTCTATCCTCTTTTTGTCCATATCTCCAAATGTCTTGGACGCAGGAATCTCGCGTATAGCCTGGTGCCTTGACATGACTCTTCCGGAGCCATGGCATGCAGATCCAAAAGTATTCTCCATAGCTCCCTGCGCTCCAGCAAGTATATAGCTTGCGGTCCCCATGCTGCCTGGTATTATCACTGGTTGGCCTACATCTCGATATATCTTTGGGACCTCCTTCCTGCCCTTCGCAAACGCTCTTGTAGCGCCCTTCCTGTGCACGCACAATTTCATTCTCTTTCCCCCAACCTCATGCTCCTCGAACTTTATTATGTTGTGCGCTAGGTCGTAGAGTATATCCATGCCAAGGGCATCGGAGCTCTTTGCAAATGTCTGTTCGAAACTCTTCCTGATGGAATCAGTTATAACCTGCCTGTTTGAGAAAGCAAAGTTTATGGCACACCGCATGGCTCCAAGGTAATCATCGGCTTCCTTGCTGCCTATTGCAGCATAGCTTAATTCTGGATCTACAAGCTTTATGTTGTTGCGGCTTTGGTATTCTGCTAGAATGCGCAGGTAATCACTGCATATCTGGTGTCCAAAACCTCTCGATCCAGTGTGGACCATGACTACTATTTGGCCTTCATAGAGGCCATAACTCTTCGCTATCTCGCTTTGAAAAATCTTATCCACTCTTTGAACTTCAAGGAAATGGTTGCCAGCCCCAAGCGTGCCTAACCCTTCCTTGCCCCTCTTCTTTGCAAGATCGCTTACTTTCGAAAAATCCGCCCCTTCTATGTGCCCATTCTCCTCTATCCTCTGCGCATCCCCGTGCCATCCAAACCCCTTCTTTATTGCGTAGTCAACTCCCTCCTCCGCAATTTTTTGCAAGTCGCTTGCACTAAATCCTGCTTTGAACTTGCTCCCGACCCCGCTTGGCACGTTTGCAAACAGCTTGTCCATCAATGTGCCCAACTTTGGCCGCAGCTCTTTTTCAGTCAGATTTGTTTTTATAAGCCTCATCCCGCAATTAATGTCAAAACCATTTATCCCAGGCGACACGATTCCGCTTTCTGCATCGAATGCGACCACGCCACCCACCGGGAATCCATATCCTTCATGCCCATCCGGCATTACAAGTACGTTGCCAGCTATGCTCGGTAACGTCGCAGCGTTGCGAGCTTGATGCAATGTCTTATCCTTTTTCATCTGCTCTAACATATGCTCTGTGGTATAAATCGTGACCCCTGTATTCATTCCTTGCGATTCATCCTTTCCTATTTCGAATTTCACGTCGTTTATTTTTGAAATATCCACAAAAATTACCTAAAAATATTTATATGAGAAAACTCATAAAGCGATATAGGCGACGATTGACGCCCCCATATAGACGATTTATGAAGATACCTATAAATACGGGGGAAGCAAACTATATCTGGCATTGAAACATTTTTATATAATGATTATTAAGTTAATAGCACGCAGGGATGGCGGAGCTTGGTCAAACGCGACAGACTCAAGATCTGCTGGCTTAGGCCTTCGGGAGTTCAAATTACCAAGAACAAATCTCCCTCCCTGCACTGCTATTTCCTTTGATATTTAAGACAACCTAGAAATTGGTGATTAACATGGCAATAAAATCGAAAAAGACAATGAAGAGCACGAAGCACGCAGTCACTCAAAAGAAAATGGGTAAGCATCCAAAAACCGCTTCCACTAAGGCTGGTTCTAAGCGCGCAGGACCAAAGGCTCCAAAGCCGCTTGTGAGCAAGATGATATCAAAGATAAAGGGCGCAAAGCTAAAGGACATAGTAATGTACGACATACCTCATTATCCTCAAACTGAAGATTTTACTAGTTCTGCGGCTTGTGCAATGATGGTGCTCAAGCACATAGATGACGACTTCAAGTTCAAGCGTGATGCCGAGTTCAACATATGGCAGGAAGCCGTGAGCGGGAGCGTCTGGTACGGATCCAAGTACGGTCTTGCATACGCACTTGCAAAAAGGGGCGCATCAACTGCAATAATGAGCAACATAAAGGACGAAGGCTACGAAAGGAAACTGGCAGTGTACGAGAATGTAAATCTTGATACCTTGTCTGCATCGTTCAACGAGATAAAGGAGAAGGCGAAGCAAATGAACATATCTGAGGAATACATGACTATCTCTCTCCAGACAATAAAGAAAGCCCTCTCGACAAAACATCTACCTATAGTGCTAATCGACGCCAAAGTGATTAATCCTTATTTGGAATCATTGCCTCACTGGGTGGTGGTAAAGGGATACGATAAGGATAATTTCTACATAAACGATCCTTACTCCGATAGCACCATAACCATAGATTCAGATGTCTTTAAATCTGCACTGGGGTTCGAAGATAATTATCATATGATAGTTGTCGATGCGACCAAGAAATAGGGCTGAAGAAAAAACACTCTCTAATATTGCGGGAAAACCCGTCTTTGTGATCCGTGATGGCGTTATCAGGCTTGACTGAACTTGCCTGCAACAAATTTTACGTGCATCGTAAAATGCGATAGATGGACAAAGCTAAGTAAACTCCAAAGCCGCGGATTTCAATAAAGAACTCCAGCTGCCAAGCGCACTTTTTAAGTGCTATACATCGAAGCTACTTGGGCGTTGCGCTGTCTCCTCTTGAACTTGAAGGCTCTCGTCACTCTAGGCACACTTGCATTCCTGCTCCTGTTAAAGCAGTTCATGCATACATATCTGGCAGGAAGAATTCCCCTCCTGACAAAATAGTCCCTATCCTGCATCCTTTTCGGCGGAACTATCCTATTTTCTGAGATTCCAAAGCTCCTGAAGCAGAGCATGCAACTGCCTTCTGCTCCACGCTTTATCTCATCAAGGCTTCTGTGTCCGATTCCGTAGTGCTTCTGCACGTCAAAGTCGCTGATCTCCATATCATGAAGATCGTCCCTGTTCCTATTCGCGTTCGCTTCTAATTCTTCACAAAATCCCATCTTCCCCATCCCCCATAAGCATGATGGTAACTCGACTTGGACCTTTCTACTCCCCAATTCTTTTTACTCCCAATCTGGTATTTAATGGTTCTCTTTAATCGCAATTCGACAGGCTCTTTACTTCCACTACTCACATTGCCATTTCTTGTTACAAAAGCAAAAATTTTATTGGTGCAAGATTGGCTATCTATCTTTGGCAACTTTTTTAACAGCTTTCAATATGTCTGATATTCTCGCATCTGTTTTAAGCCCGAATTTGTCAG
>JAKAON010000030.1 GCA_021812185.1 Microcaldota archaeon | reverse complement strand
CAAATACGGCTGAGGGCCTATCATGATATACGTAAAAAAGCACAGCAGCGACCATGGCACTGTCATAGCTATGTGCGACGAGGAACTCCTTGGCAGGCTTATAGAGGAAGGAAAGAGGGTCATAGACCTTAAGACACATGCCAATTTCTACAAAGGTTCGCTCCTGACTGAGGAAGAGGCAGCAAAGGAGCTGGAGCCTGACATATACTCTGCTAATATAGTGGGAAAGAGGGCAGTAAAGATAGCGATACAGAAAGGGCTGGCTACAAAGGAGCAGGTGATGCGCATAAAGGATGTAGAGATGCTCCAGATATTCTCCATCTTCTGAATGTAATCTCTATACGTACTTTATTCTGAATACATAATAGCTGCGCTAATAAATACACTAATAGCTATATGTGCTGTTCTTAGGCAGCATCCCCTTTCAGCTTCAGTATCGCTTCAGCTATATTGCCGTTTGACTCTTCAAGAGCCTCCCTTGCTGAAGCTTCATCAGATACTCCTGACTTCTCCATTACAAGCTTGACATCCTCTTCGTCTATAGAGACCCTTGCCTTGTCAACCTCCTTTACCTCCCCGCTTATCTGGAAGCTGGTATTGCCCTGCGCGTTTATTGCCATGACTTCTGGATTCTCTATCACTATGTCCTTGTCCGCTGTCTCTATAACCACTCTTGAAGCCTCTATGCTCTCACTCTTTATGCCCATGCGGTCCATTACCTTTTTCAGCTGCCTTGGGTCTATGTTTGGAATCATGCGAATCACCTCCAAATATTATATACTATATATATTAATTAACGCATGCGTAAAGGCATATTACTGCCAAAATGTCCGTCATAAGACGTATAACCTGGCAGCATCGGCTTACATCAATTGGCAATATTACCATGAAAACAGTGATTCAGGCCGGCTCAATATACGACGTCAAATTGCAATAAAACATCCAAAAATTCGCCTATGCAAGAAGTCTACTATCACATATGACGAATTATAATAAAGAATATGCAAATTAAAGTTTAAATATAACAGCACTATTTAAATACTTTGCACATGCCATACATCTCGAAATACTAAAAGTGTGGTAGAATGAAATCTCTAAAAGCTAAGAGAATAGCCGCCGTCGCGGCAAGCGTACTCGTCGGTCTTGCATTTGCAGGACAGGGAGTAACATTTGGTAACATCCCTATAATAAACAGCCAGGGACAACCTGTTGTTCAGATAGTGGTGGGATCAAGTGCAGCCCCTAGCGATGGAGTAGTCGCAGCAAACATTGCAGCCGTAATAGGCAACCTAGCGTTCACATCAACGAACGTAACTGCAACAGTGAGTGGCACCTCAAACCTGAAGTGCGTCATCTCAACGCCAACGTGCACGCTGACAAACCAGCAGGTGTACTTGGGTGAATCAGGACTGGCTTCTTCAAGCAGCTCCTATGTCTTCTCTGCATTAATAGGATCTGTATTGAACAGAGGAGTCTCACTCAACGCGCCGGCAAACACAAAGGCACTGCAGACTGGAAACCAGTATGCGTTCCAGGAGAGCGACTCACTGTCAATATCTCCAAGCGCAAGCCCTTACACAACAGCAGGGTACGTTCCATTCTCTACAGTAACGGCAACTAACAATGGTGGCGGAGTATCATTCCCAGGCTTCACAGATGCAAGCTATGATAACATACTCCAGGTAACGAATGCAAACCTGCCTTCGCTCCTGAACAACTATGGTTCGAATGGCGAATCAGAGGTACTCTGGGTAACAGGATTCCCTGTATATGACCAGCAGAACTCTGTACATGCATTCCAGCTTCTCAGCGCAGGTGGAGCATATCAGGTAGTCTTCAACACGCCTATACAGAACAGGACGAGCTCCAACGGTATAGACATAAACACACCTATAAAGCTTCTTGGCAAGAGCTGGACAATCCTGAGCGCAATAGGAGGCGGACATGGAGTTGCAGTAACCTCTTCAACAGCAGTTGCAGGAGGAAAGCTGAAGCTTGCATCCTCACTGACCCCATTAACTACATTATATGTAGGTCAGAACATGACAACAGGTCCATTCACAGTGGTTCTTCAGGACCTCGGTCAGCCTAACACCAATGGAGTATCTCCTGCTTCAGTAGCAGTATATACCAATGGCAAGCTGACAAACGAGACAGCAATAGCCCCAGGAAACGCAAACATAACAAAGTTCAACGTTTCAGGCCAGACGCTGTACCTTGAGGTGAACCAGACCTTTGCAGGATTGTATGCATACCAGAAGTGGGCAAAGATACAGGCTTACTCAAACATAATGAATGTAACGAGCGGCCATGTATTCAACCAGACAAATGACCCAGGATGGTACACAGAACTGCTCTGGACAAACACGACCTCGACAAGCGGAACTGCAAACGCAGTGGCTTTGAAGAGCATTGTAATATACAATACAACTCCAACAAACCTAAACGCAGGCCAGTCGTTCTCGTTCATACAGAACCCATCAGCGTACAAGCTGACATTCGTCGGCAGCACTCTGGGATCATCGAACTACGATCCTGTAACGGCGACAAGCTCATACCAGGGCTCAATACAGTACCAGAACCTTGGTGCACAGGCAGCTGAAGGTCCAACAAACGTAACAGAACCTGCACAGGTTCTTACAGTGACGAGCTCAATACCTGGGGCATTCAGCTATGCAGGCCAGACAAGCTCATCAGTTATGTATGACCTGACGCCATACGAGCTTGCAACAAGCGGAACAGGGATAACGGCCAACACAATGGCGTTCACAGGCAACCCTACATCAACGAACGTTGTACTGACATACCCTAACGCAAACATGATAACATCAGCAAACCCACTGACAGTAACTATAACAGGGTATCCTATAACTTCAGGAAACACGGCTGGGCAGAGCGCAATAACAGTACAGGCGCAGTTCAACTCCGACGCAGCAGGTTCAAACGTAGTTGATCTGAACTCAGTTCTGTACAACGTAACGGCGATAAAGCTGAGCAGGGCACTCCCTGGGGCATTGACCGTAAATGTCATAACCTCTAACAGCGTTCCGGCGTCCAATACGGCGGTGCAGGGCAGTCTGACAAATGCGGCTAACGGCTACATACTGTATGGCCCTCAGAGCGGAAAGGTCTACTACAGCGTATCAACTGCAACAGCAGGGAACGCTGTGATCTACAACCAGCAGAACGGCCAGCCTACGTCGAACTTCCAGCTGACTATGGCAAACCCTACACTGGTAGCAGGCGTAAACCAGTATGGTTACTTCACAATGAATGAGGTAGCTGTACCTACAAACACTGCCGCACAGGACCAGCTCAACTTCGGTATATACAACAGCACCGGAGGAGTCAATGCGAACCCACTGTTCCAGCTGAACGACTCGGCCACGTTGACCTCACCTACCTTCACAGGAGGAACGAGGAACAACATGACCTATGTGTCCACAGCAGGCTCAGCAATGAACGTAAACCAGGGCTTCGTAACAGAGCGCGGAAGCGTAGTGCAGACAATATCCCCTACAAGCGTAACTGTCAACTTCGCAAAGAGTGTTGGCATGCTGCAGTTCATAGCTTCAGCATCAAACGCTACAGTGGCTAACACCACAACCCATGTGGTAGGTCCAATAAAGATAGGGCAGTCTGTACCTGGCTTGGCAAACGTAACAGTGGAGAACGTAACGGCAAGCTGCGCAGTATCTGCATCAGCAGGCAACTGCACAGTATCAGGTGTATCAAACCTGACCGCAACGCCTTCAGTAACACAGGCAGTAACGCCTGTGAAGCTGAACACTGCAACAACGCCTCTGGCAGTACTGGACAGCAACGCAAACAACGCCTCAACCCTGATAGTCGTAGGAAGCAAGTACGTCAACTCAGTGGCAGCGCAGGTATTCGCACAGAACCCTTCACTGAACTCATCGTTCGGTCCAGGATCTGTAGTGGTACAGGCCTTCGGCGGAAGCAGAATACTGGTAGCTGGATACACTGCAAACCAGACAGTACAGGCAGGAAACCAGTTCATACAGGACCTGCTATCGTCAAGCAGCGCGTAAAGCTCTTAATGCAAGCATGGGGCCCTTTGGGCCCCATGCATTTTTGTTTTTTATATTAAAACTCTATTTCTAAAGAATCTGTAAAATTCCAAGAATCTCTTTCTCAAAAAGCCAATCAGGTTCAGATAAGCAGTTATACTCATTCACGATAAGACAGATACTTCGCCTAACTTCATGAATAGGTATTTAAATATTCATTGCTTATTAAAAGCATTTCAAGGGTTGTTTATGCTTAAGTATGTACTCTTATTGGCTCTATTGGCAACTTCTGCCAGCGCTGCTTCCTATTCATCCGTACTCGCAAAGTATAATGTTTCATCATCAGTAACGGGCATACTAGTTCCTGTGCCTCTACAGTTTAAAGGGGCAAACTACACACTGCTCTATCTCCACGGAAACCCTTATCTGCTGGCTAACGATACAAACGGCACGCTTGTCTTCAGCAGCAATACTGCATACGCTGTTGCGGGCAATTATCTGGTGTCCAATGCGCTGAACTCGCCATACATCCATGAAGCATACGTCCAGATGCAGAACTATGAAACATCATCAGCTTCATCGATAAACGACTGCGTATATGAGACAGGGCTTGCAGGTTCAACAGAAGTGAATACATGCACCGACGCAAATTACTGTGCATCATGCGGTACAATCCCTATATGCAAAAAAGCACTCTTAAAAACCGGCGGACCGACAGGCCCATTCGGTCAGGGCATAATGCAATTCGAAGCGCAATACTCAAACCTAACCTCGGACTATGCCGCTTTCTACTCATCAACAGAGTACATAAATGCAAGCAATGCGCAATCAAGCATAACGAGCATGAACAACGCCTTCAGCGGAATAAAGGCGATAACAGAGAAGATATACCAGAACCCTATCTTCCCTCCAACACCAAACCTTACTGTATCATCATATTCGCAGTGTAATATTCCTAATGGTATAGGCTTAAGATCCAATCTCTCATCAAGCAGCGGTCCGTGGTACTGCAATGCAGTGGGCTTCTGCGCAGCTACCACGTATAATTATTCGGCTCTGAATAGCATCAGCTCACTTCTCTCAAGAATAGCATCCCTTCCTATATCAAATGCTGCAGTAAAGACGATAGCAGGGAACCTTAGCAACACTGCATACTCATACTACAAGCCTATACTCTACAAGCAGAAATCAGTGGTATATGCGCACATACTCAACACAACGCTCTTCGGGTATGGCAAGCTCGTAAACAACTCATTAAACCTATCTGTTCACATATCCAATTCAACCTTCGTAGGCGCGCTCTCTGCGCTACAGAAGAGCTATGCCAACCTTACTTCAGATTATGTAAACCTCAATCTTACTGTATACAACAAGACCATTGCGTCAGAGATGAGCTCACTTACAAGCCAGTACAAAACAGTAAATGCTACTTATTCATCCATAAAGAAGCTATCAGAATCAAACACGCAGCTTATACTCACATACCAGCTTAATTCAAACTCCCAGCCATCACAGCTCTCTGCCCTGGCCTTCTCGGAATATGGCATAAACAATCAGGTATCCTCTAAGATCAGCAACACCAAGGCAACTTACTCACAATTGCAGTCGATAAACCAGAGCCTGCATACGATGTCTGTACAGGCGCCGCTTCTCCCAGAGATTACAAGAGCTTTCGATTCGGGAATAGTCACATCGATAGAGGCAGGCATGTCTGCACCGTATGCAATAAAGGTGGCATCTGCTCCGGCATATGCAACTCTAATCTCCCTAATAATATGCATCGTGCTTCTTGCAATACTATTTGTATTCTACATGAGCCTCAACAGGAAGCATCACATAAGCGCAAAGCCTGAGGCAAGGAGGAACTGGCGCATAATCTTTGCAGTTGCAATACTTCTGATAATAATAGATCTGGCTGCCACGTATTCATCAGCTATGCAGGCAAGTACCTTCGCTCCTGCCAGCTCCTTTGTGGCAGCAGTAAACTCCGCAAAGACCGTACTCATAATCAACAACGGGACCTCTGCAGGAATAACAAACTGCTCCAAACAACTATCCACGGCACTCTCTTCAGAGGGCAAGACTGCATCTGTTGTCAGCATCTCATCTACGGGATTATGCACAGTTAACGGCTTCGTCGGCAACGAGTCAGCATGCATAGACCACGCTGCAGTTGAATCGAATCCAGCAATTGTGCTATCCAATGGAAATTCATCCTCTATTAATACTTATTCATTCTACGGATCTGCATTATTCGTCTCTGGAAGCGACAGCTTCCTGAACCAGTGCATACCTGCACAACTCATAGGTTGATATCATGGCGACAAAGAAGGAGAAGAAAGAGAATACTACTAAAAAAGTCGAGAAGGAGGCAAGGAAGGAAAGCAGCACTTCAACAAGCAAGCAGTCATCAGGCAAAAAGAGCAACAAGGCAGTCTACGCTGCGGTAATCATAGCAGTACTTGTTGTAGCCGCAATAATAATATACTCCATATCGATACAATCAAATGCATCAGTCCCATTTGCTACATTCAAGCAGAACTTCAATAACGCGCAGAGGGTAAGCATAGCCTCCACCTATACCACAGAAGGCCAATTCATAAACGAGAGCCAGTGCTTCTCATCAATAATACAGATAGTATCACACACAAGGCTTCCAAAAACCATAGACTTCTACCTGATTAACCAGACCTCATGCACCTATTCAAAGACAGGCCTGGGCGGTCAGATAAACCCTATAAATACAAATGCCTCAGTGTGCGTAGGAAGAGCGCTCAACGAGACCGGCATATTCCTAAACTACACGGCAACGGGCAACTACACCAACATAGAGCCACAGCATATGTACATATATGGCAACTCATCTTACATGAAGGCCTGCCCTATAGCTGCAGACTTTGCGTAACCTGCTCTGTGACTACTGCAGAAGCTGGGAAGTGCATCTTTAGCACATCATCAGTTGCCCTGTTTATCTCCAGGACCTTTTTCATGGTCACATTGTAGTTGCTCTTGCCTTTGGTAAATTCTGAGAGCTTTATGAAGTACCAGCCCTTCTTGGACATGCGCCATGCGACATATGTGGGAAAAGCGGTATTTCTCTCCCACTCTATGAGTTTGACGAACTGCTCTTCGTCTAAAGATAAACTTCCTCTATCCCACGCCTTGCACTCAATGGAAAGGCAGACCTTATCCTTTATTGCAAGAATATCCGGACCCAAAGCATTTACCCCGGATCCAGCGCTCCTTATAACGGAATAACCCATATCATAGAGCCTGTTGAGAAGCTCCCTTTCGCTTCTTGCCCCTTTCACATACCTGTGCACATGGCCACCAAAGCATTTATAACCTTTTTATTATATAAAGATTTAGAATAAGTTGCATTAAAGCGGTGTAAGTTTGATATTCAATATTTCGTCTGTAAACAAGCTGAAGGAGCTTTACAAGCTGCAGGGTTACTTGCAGTTGTACGACGAATGAATCCCGCCACCTGCAACTAATTTTGTGATAGAAGTGGAAAGGGAGCAAAGAGCTAAGGCAGTTTCACGCATACTGGCAGAGCTTGCATGCTCGACAGTCATTGTTGAGGGCAAGCATGATGTAGATGCGCTTGCCAGCCTTGGGATAGCTGCGATAACTGAGGGCAGCATTGCAAGGAAGAGCATAGAGGGCAGGGTATGCCTTTTAATGGACAATGACAGGAGGGGCATACAGAGAAAGGAGAGGCTCTACAACAGGCTCCTAGAGATGGACAAAGGGATACAGATAGACGTTGCCTCTGGAGAGAGGCTTCAGAAGATGCTCAATATAACATCGATAGAGCAGCTCTGCAAGCCTGTCAGAGAGGCGATGTACAGGTGATGAATATGGCAAAAACATATCTTGAGATAGTAAAATACATGGTTGAATCAAAATTCAACATAGAAGGAGTGGTTGACAAACCAGACATTATAGGCGCGGTCTTCGGCCAGACGGAAGGCCTTCTCGGAAGCGAGCTCGATCTAAGGGAGCTCCAGAAGAACGGGAAGATAGGGAGAATAGAGATTGACGTTTCACAATCCTCGAACAGGAGCTACGGAAAGCTCCATCTGCCGGCATCGCTGGACAGGATAGAGACCTGCATACTTGCAGCAGCTATAGAATCTGTCGACAGGGTCGGTCCTTACGAAGCTAAATTCGTGATAGACAAGATAGAGGACACAAGGTCTGAGAAGAGGAGAAAGGTGCTTTCAAGGGCAAAGGAGCTGCTTAAGATACTCATGAACACGGAGATTCCTGACAGCAAGGAGATATCGGAAGTCGTGCAGTCAGAACTTCGCGTAAGCGAGATATCCTCATATGGTCCGGAGCACCTGCCTGCAGGTCCTGAAGTCGGCAAGAGCGACGAATTGATAATAGTAGAAGGGAGGGCTGACGTGCTGACGCTGCTCAGGAATGATATGGCAAATGCGATAGCCGTAGGAGGAGCTGCTTCAAACGTTCCGAAGTCGATAATAAGCCTCTCAAGGGAGAAGGAGACGACCATCTTCGTAGACGGTGACAGAGGCGGCGACCTGATAATAAGATCGCTGCTCAATGTGGCAGAGGTGGACTTCGTGGCAAAGGCTCCTGACGGAAAAGAGGTAGAGGACTTAACAAGGAAGGAGATAATAAAGGCCATGAGGTCAAGGATACCTGTAGACCAGTACCTGAATGCAAGACCTT